>NZ_JBEZYL010000017.1:0-136760 GCF_040638465.1 Streptomyces sp. NPDC026206 | reverse complement strand
CTACGAACGCAAGGCCGAACACTTCCTCGCCTTCGTAGGCATAGCCGGGGCCCTCATCTGCTACCGCCGCCTCACCAAATGAAACGACGTCTAAGCAGCCAGGCGGTAAGGCACCGCCCACCACGGCCTAGTGATCAGGTCGACTCGCCCTCGGAGCGAAAGAGCGGCGTCAGCCGGGTGTGCACAGGCTTACCGCGGCCGACGGCCGGCGCCACGAGCACTGCCGTCAGGGTCTGCTCCACATACGCCCTCCGCTCGACCAAGGTCAGCCCATCCCAGTCCGCACGCAGGTCGACCGGCTTTCCCCCGACGGCGTAGCGCTGCTTGATCCAGCGATTTCGGTCTCGCTCCAGCCTGCGTTCTTTGGTCGTGTACTCATGCAGTAGTGCGAAGTAGCGTTCCTTGCTCAGGATTCGCTCTTGGCGCGCTTCCTTCGCCTCTTCAAGGTCCTCACGGACTCGCTTCAGTTCCTCTTCCCCTTCCCACGTCTCGGGCACCGCTTCAGCCTTTCTGGCTGCCGCCTCTTCCTCATACTTAGCAATGACCAACTGCTTGATGGCCTCATCGGCCTCGGGGCCAGCAATTTTCGTTCCGCCGCCGCAGCCCCCCTGCGCCTTGTCGGGGCAAGCGTAGTAGAAAAACCCTTCCGGCTTGTTCGCGCTCTTGGGTGCCTTGAGTACGCGATGTGACGCACCACATTCGTCCTTGTCGCACCGCAGCGTCCCAGTCGCCAGGTATTTTCGAGAATTATGCCCGAACCCCGGTTCCACGCTCTCGCCGATGACTTCCATCAGCGCCCACCACTCGTCGACTTCGAGGATTTTCTCCCATTGGCCGCGAACCGGGCTGCCATCGTCGCTATAGACGATCTCCCAACGTTCTGTCTCTCCACCGGTGTTGGGGTTGGCCTCACGGACCTTCCGTGACCTGTAACCACAGATTCGCGGGTTTCGTAGAACGTTCTTCAGCTTGGTCACGGTCCACTGTTTGCCACGCGCGGATGTGACGCCGCCCTCGACCCAAGCCAGGACAACCGCTCGGACAGGAGCACCACCCCAGGATCCGGCGCGCTCCCCTCCGAAGGTGTTCGGATTCCTCGGGATGAAGGGTTCGCTTGTCGCTGTTCCACCCGAAGGGCCTGGCTCCGCCTGTGGGTACGCCCTCCCGCTCCAGGGCCCGGTGCTTGCGCCTCACTCTGCGGGCAGTGTCGGCGGACTGCTTGTTGGCCATGGCCACGACCACCCGAGCAGTGGCGCGGCCGTTGTCCGTCAGCAGGTCCAGGCTGCCGGTGATGTCGATGATGGGGCGACGGTGCCGCTCCACAACGTCGATAGCGTCTTCCAGATGACGGTTGTCCCGCGTCAGACGGTCGATGTCATAAACGATCAGTCCGTCAAGACGCTCGCCGTTGGGTGCTCGACCACTTTTCAGATCTTCCAAGGCCCCCTCGAAGACGGGACGGACGACGCGGTACACCACTCGCCCGTCGGGCAGTCGGACGCGCTTCTTCCTCCAAGCCGACGTGTCCGGCTCGAAGTAGGTATAGACGTGCGTCCCCCCTCGCTTCTCCACGAACTGACGACCATCGCGCTCCTGCTCCTTGGTGCTCCTGATGTCCTGGCCGGTCATCGGAAAGCGCTGGCCCGGGCTCACCGCGTCCTCAGCCGCCTCCCCGTCGCCGCTCTCCTCTGTGGACAGCCGGACAAGTACTGCCCAGTTCTGCCGCTCTAAGTTCCCCCACTGCGCACGCTCTACGAGGTCTGCGTCCATGCGCCGTAAGGTACATCTGACTACCCTCTGCCCCATGGAAGGCACCGACCAGTACCTCGTCTACACGCGCTGGCGCAGCGAGGAGGACTTCCAGGCGTGGATGGAGGGCCCGGTGAAGGCCGCGCACCAGGGCGGCGGCGAGGGTGCCCCCAAGCAGCGTCCGGCCGCCTCCGGCTCGACCCTGTGGTCCTTCGAGGTCGTGCAGCAGGCGGCGCCGAAGGCCGGGGGCGCGTGAGCCTCAGCTGATCGCCGAACGGGAGTCCTGAGCGCCACCGGCGCCAGGACCACCCGCCGGTGTCTTCCGCGGCCACCATGACCGTTGCGGCGGTCCCGCCCGCGCGGCCGGACGGGAGTCGCGTACCGGCGGCGGGCAGATCTTGAATCAACCGTTGCCAAGCGGCCTGGGCCGTCGCAAGGATGTTTGGTATGGCGAGCCAGGGGGAGTTGGCGCCGCAGGAGGCACAGGACGCGGCTTCGTTCGTCGCTCTGATGCGGCGGCTCAAGGAACAGTCCGGGTTGACCTACCGGCAGTTGGAGGAGCGTGCCGCCGGGCGCGGTGAGGTTCTGGCGCGCAGCACCCTGGCGGATGCCCTGCGCCGGGAGGCACTGCCGCGCGCCGAGGTGCTGTCCGCGTTCGTCCGGGCCTGCGCGGACGATCACGAGGTCGGCCCGTGGCTGGAGGCCAGGGACCGGATCGCCACCGCGGAAGCGCGCCCGCCCGGCCGCCGCGCCCGGACCGTCTCCCGCGCCGCGCCCCTGCCACGCAGCGCACGCCTCACCGCTGTCGTGGCAGCGGCTCTCGTGCTGGTGGCGTGCGCGTGCCTGCTCATTCTCGAGGGCTCGGACCGGAGCGCGGCACGGCCCGGAACGCCCGCCGGCAATCCGGACCCGGGCGGGCAACCCTTGCTCCTGTCGAAGGACTGCTCCGTGACGCTGTCCAAGGGCGACCACCATGTGTGCGTCCAGGAGGTGCAGAAGCGGCTCCAGTACCACGGACTCGACCTTCCGGCCGACGCCGTCTTCGGCCCGTACACGAAGATGCGGCTGTCGGCCTTCCAGGTGTTCGCCGGGGTACCGGTGACCGCGATGGCGGACGGTCCCACGAAGAAGGCGCTGTACAAGGAGAGCCTCAAAATCACCATGTGGCCGCCGGAGAAGGTGGAGCGGCGGCTGCGTGAGGTGTTCCCCGAAGAGCCGGATGCGGCGGTGCGCCTCGTGCGGTGCCTGGCTCAGCTCGACCCCCTGTGGATCTGGGGCAATCGCGACGGCAACCGGGAGTGGGGTCTGTTCCAGTTCTCCGACCTGGAACTGCGGGAACTCCGTGCCGTACCGGCGACGGCCCTGGACCCCGAATGGAGCATCCAGCGCGGGCGGGCCGTCTGGGAACGCACAAAGGACTTCGGTCACTGGTCGTGCAAGCCCCGCGTGACGGCACTGGACGACCGGCGCTGACCAGTGGCTGCCGGCGCGAGCTCCGGGCTTCGGCGAACGGGCCGTGCCGAAGGAGGCGCGTGCACCTGTGAGGTGCACGCGCCGGCCGGCCCGCTGAGCGATCAGTTCATCACGTAGAGCTTGTACCTGCCGTTGGACTGCCTCACGCACTTCCAGGTCTGGGCGGAGTTCTCCCCGTCCGCCTGACATGCCCTCAGGCTGGGGTAAGTGCCGGGGACGGGGATCCAGCCCGGAATCACTGTGGTGGATGCCGCGCCGGTCCCGGACGGCGCGGGAGCTGCCTGTGCGGTGGCGGCGACACCGCCGACGAGCATGACGGCGCCCATCGCGGCACTGGTGAGCCAGATACGAGTACGCATGATTCCCCTTCACGTCCGGAGGTTCCGGTCGTCGTCATCCTGAGCGGCACGGAAGGGCAGGGGAACAGGTCTGGCTGTCCCGGACGGCGGGACTCCTGTCCGGCCTGGTCAGCGTCCTGTCCGGACCTCGTCCGGGCGGCAGGTGAACGGGGCTGCCCCGCATGTTCGTACGGGCCGGCCGGCGCGGTACGGGCGGGGCGGCGGCGTTGCTCGGGGCGGCGGAGGCGGCCGCGCGGGAGTGGGGTGCGGGGCGGATCGTCCTGGAGACCCGGCGGGATCTGGCGGAGGCCCGGGCGCTGTACGCGCGACACGGCTTCGCGGAGACCGCCCCGTACAAGGAGGGCGACGTGTACTCGGAGGTGTGGCTGGGCAAGGAGTTGGGCTGAGACGGCCGCGTCGTGCCCACGGCGCTGTCGCAGGGTGCGGTCCCACTGTCCCTCCGCCGACGGCGCCGGACCACCGGCGCCGCCCTACCGCCGGTGGTCGGGCTTCACCTCCGCCGGGCCGCCGTCGCGCGGCTGCTCCGCGTCCGAGCCGCACAGCTCCTGGTTCAGCTGGTGCACGAGCGCCTCCAGGTCGTGGGGCCGGTCCTTGGCGGTCCACCAGTCGCCCAGCAGCTCCGCCAGCATCTCCTCCCGGGCCCGGAAGAGCCGGTCCGCCTCCCGTCGGCCCTCGTCCGTGGGCAGGAGCCGCAGCCCCTCGCGCGCGGCCAGCCCGCGTGTCTCCAGCTGGCGCCCCGCCTCGGTGACGACCCGCAGCGGTACGTCCATGCGCTCGGCGAGGAAGGAGGGCTCGACGTGCCCGTCCCTTTTCATGCGCAGCAGCATCCAGGCGGCGGCGGGCAGGAGGCCGAGCCCGGTCCGTTCGCTGACCTTCGTGTAGATCCTGCGGCGGCCCTCGCGGTTGCCCAGCACGGACAGCGCGCGGGCGCATTCGTCGCGCGAGGAGCGCTCCACGGGGTTGCTGGAGATGACCTCGCTGGTGTCGGGCGCGGTGACGCTGGCGCGCAGCGGCTCCTCCTTGAGCAGCCAGGCCAGGGCGAAGGCCACGAGCGCGGGCGGCACGGCGTAGAGGAAGACGTCGGTGATCGACTGGGAGTAGGCGGCGAGGACGCCGGTCCGCTGGGCCGGCGGGAGGTGGTCCACGGCCCGCGGGTCCGCCTGCAGGCTGCCGGGGGTGACGCCGGGCGGCAGGGGGACGCCGGCCAGGGCGCCGGCGATGCGCGGGCCGAGCTTGTTGGCGAAGATCGTGCCGAAGATGGAGACGCCGAACGAGGCGCCGATGGAGCGGAAGAAGGTCGCGCCGGAGGTGGCGACGCCGAGGTTCTCGTACCCGACGGAGTTCTGCACGATGAGCACGAGCACCTGCATGACCAGGCCGAGCCCGAAGCCGAAGACGAAGAAGTACAGGCTCATCTCGGTGGTGCTGATGGATGGGCTGAGCTGATGGAGCAGGAGCAGGCCGAGGGCCATCACGGCGGTGCCGGCGATGGGGAAGACCTTGTAGCGGCCGGTGCGGCTGACGATCTGGCCGGAGGCGGTCGAGGCGATCAGGATTCCGGCCACCATCGGCAGCATGTGCACGCCGGACATCGTCGGTGAGACGCCGTGGACGATCTGCAGGAAGGTCGGCAGGTAGGTCATCGACCCGAACATCGCGAAGCCGACGACGAAGCCGATCACCGAGCAGAGCGCGAAGGTGTGGACGCGGAAGAGCCCCAGTGGCAGTACGGGTTCGGCCGCGCGCCGCTCGACGAGCAGGAAGGGCACCAGCAGCGCCACGCCGAGGACGCCGAGGCCGATGATCTGCCAGGACGACCAGGGGTAGGTGGTGCCGCCGAGCGAGGTCATCAGCACCAGGCAGGTGGCGACGGCGGCGATGAGGAAGGTGCCGAGGTAGTCGATGCGGTGCGGGGTCCGGTCGACCGGGATGTGCAGGACGGCGGCGATGACCAGCAGCGCGACGATGCCGATGGGCAGGTTGACGTAGAACACCCAGCGCCAGCTGAGGTGGTCGACGAACAGTCCGCCGAGCAGCGGCCCGAGAACGCTCGTACCGCCGAAGACCGCGCCGAACAGCCCCTGGTAGCGGCCGCGGTCGCGGGGCGGGACGATGTCGCCGACGATCGCCATCGACAGCACCATCAGGCCGCCGCCGCCCAGGCCCTGCAGGGCGCGGAAGCCGATCAGCTCGGGCATGTTGCGGGCGAGGCCGCACAGCGCCGAGCCGATGAGGAAGATGACGATGGCCGTCTGGAAGAGCTTCTTGCGCCCGTACTGGTCGCCGAGCTTGCCCCACAGCGGGGTGGCGGCGGTGGAGGCCAGCATGTAGGCGGTGACGACCCAGGACAGGTGTTCCAGGCCGCCGAGATCGCTGACGATCGTCGGCAGGGCGGTGGAGACGATGGTCTGGTCGAGGGCGGCCAGCAGCATGCCGAGCAGCAGCGCGCCGATGGCGACGCGCACGCTGCTCGTGGGCTGCCCCTCGCCGGGCACGGGCACGGGCTCCGCGGCCACCGCGGGGCCCGGGGTGTCCTGGGCCATGGGGAGCTCTCCTCGGGTGCCGGGGTATCGGTTCCGCTTCCTGCGTACATGGTGATCCGGGCAGGCGTTCCCGGCCCGCTGGGGTAGGCCATTGGCTGCCTCGGCCGGGCACCGGCCCGCTCGGCGGAAGCCCCGCCGACCAGGGCCGTTGGCTTTTACCGCGGTCCGTTTGTATCTTTGATAAACAAAGTGGCTCCGCCCGCACTCCCTGACCGGCGGGCGGAGCCGCTTGCCTTCTTCCGAAGCTCTTCCTCGCAGCTTCTTCCGCAGCGCTCTGGAGTCCACCGATGCTCACGCTCACGGCAAGCGCCCTGCTCCTGGACATGGACGGCACGATCGTCAACTCCGACGCCGTCGTCGAGCGCTGCTGGCGCCGCTGGGCCGAGGAGCACGGCCTCGACGCCGACGAGGCCATGAAGATCGTCCACGGCCGCCAGGGCTACGCCACCATGGCCGTCCTCCTCCCGGACCGCCCCATGGAGCTCAACCACGAGGACAACCGGCGCATGCTGGCGGCCGAGACGGCCGACGTCGACGGCGTCGTCCCCATAACCGGCGCCCCCGCCTTCATGGCCGCCCTCGCCGCCCTGCCGCACGCCCTGGTCACCTCGGCCGACCGCGCCCTGGCCGAGGCCCGCATGGGCGCCGCCGCCCTGCCGATGCCGCAGGTCCGCGTCACCGCGGAGTGCGTCGGTGCCAGCAAGCCCGACCCGGAGGGCTTCCTCAAGGGCGCGGCCGAGCTCGGCTTCGCCCCCGAGGACTGCATCGTCTTCGAGGACTCCGAGGCCGGCATCACCGCCGGAAAGGCAGCGGGCATGCGCGTCGTCGGAGTGGGTCCCCGCGCGGCGGCCCACGCGCCCGACGTGTCGGTGGCGGACCTGAGTCACGTACTCATCGAGACGTCCGCGGACGGCGGGATCACACTGCGGATCACGACGGCGGGCTGAGGGACAGCAGGACGGTCTGAGGGACAGCGGGGACGGCCTGTCCGGGGCCGGCCGGGGTCGGCCAGGGTCGGAGGCAGGCGGGTCGGACGGGTCAGGCGGTCACCCCATCTGCGCCTTGACGTGGGAGACGACCTCGTCGAGCTCCTTGGTCGGTGAGAACTCAATGAACTCACTGTCCTCAAGAGCCTCGGGCGCATGCCCCGGCGCCCAGTAGAACGCCTGCCCCGCCTCGTATGTCTCCTCGCCCTGCTTCGTCCGGACCTTGACGCGCCCCTTGGCCAGGAAACCCCAGTGCGGGCACTGGCAGAGGTCGTCGGGCAGGCCCTTGAGGGCCGGTCCGAGGTCCGTGCCCTTGGCCAGTTGCATGTACATCACGCTCATGCCCCCGCCCATCTCCTGCGAGCGCACATCGATGCCCTCGTCCGAGATCGCGACCGGTGTTCCCTCACGTGTCGTCGACGTCATGGCTGCTCCTCTCACGCAAGCCGGACAGCTGCGCGTCGTACTCCCCCAGGACGCGCCGCATCTGCTCCAGCGCCTCCTCGGGGATCCCGTCCGGAGCGGACTCGACGACGAACCGCGCCGCCGCGATCAGCGCCGCGAATTCGTAGGCGTGCGAGGTGATGCGCAGCACGCCGGGGCGGGCCCACTCCAGCTGCATCGTTCTCAGGCCTTAGAGCTGCAGGGCGATCCCGATGAGTTCCTTGTACTTGTTCGGAATCAGGGTCTCGCCCAGTTCGATCTTCTTGAAGATCTCCCACTCGTAATCCAGCAGGTCGTCGGGGATGCCGGCGATGAAGTGCGGGACGAGTCCCAGCGTCTCCTTTATCTCCGCCTCGACCTCGCTGCGGCCACGACCAGCCATGGCAGCCACCCCCTTCTTCGAGCCTCTTCGAGATGAGTAGCTGTCCCACCTCTCACGATAGGCCGTAAGGTCCGTGCATGCTCCTGTGGATCAACGGCCCCTTCGGCGGCGGCAAGACACAGACCGCGCACGAGTTGCGGCGACGGCTCCCCGGCAGCGTCATCTGCGACCCCGAACACGTGGGCTTCGGCCTGCACCGGATGACCCCTCCGGCTCTGCGCGCAGACTTCCAGGACCTCCCGGCCTGGCGGCAGGGCGTGTACGAGGTGCTCGACCTCGCCCTGACCCGGCACCACGGCACGGTGATCGCACCGATGACGGTCGTGGAACCGGCGTACTTCCGCGAGACCGTCGGCCGGCTGCGGGACCGCGGCCACGACGTCCGGCACTTCGCGCTGCTGGCCGACCGCCGGACGGTGCTGCGCCGGCTGCGCGAGCGCGGCTTCGGGCACGCGGTGCGGCTCATCGCCGGGAAGGACGCCCCGTTGCGCCGCGAGAGCTTCGCCGTGTCGAAACTCGACCTGTGCCTGGAGCGACTGCGCGCCCCCGAATTCGCCGAACACGTATGGACCGACGACCGCCCGGTCCCCCGGGTCGCCGACCACATCGCCGCCTCGGCCGGCCTGACCCTCGCCCCGGACACGGACAGCGCGCTGCGGGGGCGCCTGCGGCGTACGTGGACGGGGGCGCGGCACATCCGGTTCGACTGAGGGCACCGGCAAGGAGCGGTTTCGATGATTACCTGGTGGCGAAGCGTGATGACGACACGCGGTCAAGGAGACCGCACATGCTGAGCGAGGACGTGTTCCGAAGTGAGGAACTACCGGTGGCCGAGCGGTTCGACCGCTGGCGCGAACGTATGGGCCGGACCCACGCACCCATTGATCTGAGCAGCGACCACGCATCGGACTTCCGGGCGCATCAGCGGCTCATCGGCCTGGGCGCGATGTCGGTGTCGTCGTCGACCTTCCAGCCGGTGCTCGTGCAAAGGACACCACGGCTGATCCGCCGGTCCGACCCCGGGCTCTACCACGTCTCCCTCCTGCTGGGCGGGGAGGGAGAAATGACCTGCGGCAGGCAGAGATTCGCCTACCGCGCGTACGACTTCCAATGCGTCGACTCCTCGCAGTCGCACGAGATCTGGACCGGTCGGAAGCCGATTACCACCTTGGCCATCGCGATTCCCCACGCGCTGCTGCCACTGCCCCGCAGCGAGGCCGGCCGCCTGACGGGGCGGCCGATGTCCGGGCGGGAAGGAATCGGCGCCCTGTTGGCGCAGTTCCTCACCCGGCTGGAGGGAGACGCCACCTCCTACCGGCCGGCCGACGGGCCCCGCCTGGCGACGGTGCTGACCGACCTGGTCGCGGCGCTGTTCGCGCACAGCCTGGACGCCGACCGCTCACTGCCACCGGAGACCCGCCAACGGGTCCTGGTCACTCGCATCCGGGGTTTCATCCAGCGCCACCTGCACGATCCGCAGCTGACCCCGCGCACGGTCGCCGCCGCGCACCACATATCGACGAGCTATCTGCACCGCCTCTTCCAGGACGAGGGCGAAACGGTCGCCGCCTCGATCCGCCGCCAGCGGCTCCACCACGCCCGCCACGACCTCGCCGACCCCGCGCAGCGCGGCATCCCCGTCCACGCGATCGCCGCCCGCTGGGGCTTTCCCCGCGCCACGGACTTCACCCGCGCCTTCCGCAGCGCCTACGGCGTCCCGCCCACCGACTTCCGCCACCGCGCCCACGCCGGCCGGGGCTAGGAGCGTGTCTCAGTGGGAGACGGTGGAGGCGGGCGGAGTCCATCGGCGGGTGCGGGACACCGGGTTGGAGATGCCGTACTCCTTTTTGAGCTGTTCGGGGATGGCGTAGTGCATGACGCGTCCGCGGGTGAGAGAGGACAGTTCGAAGATGGTGGTGAGGTGGCCGAGGCGGTCCAGGGCCCAGGCGCCGAGGGGGGAGCGGTCCTCGATGGTCTCCAGGACGCCGAGAAGGTGGGGCACGGCCTTGACGACGGTGTCCCAAGCGGTGCGGGGCACCTGGAGCCAGTCGGCGCAGGTGTCGCCGATCAGGTGGCGGATAAGAGCGGAGACGATCGGGTCGAAGAAGGTCCCGGGTACGACCTCCTCGTAGAGGTCGATGAGCTGCCGGGTCAGGTGCGTGCCTTCCTCGGAAGGCCCCATGTGCCGGATCATGTACAGGTCGAGGAACTGGCGGGCCTCTTCGAGAGACTTGGGAACGGCGTCCTGGTCGACGCCGAGCATGGCACCGACCACGCGCCAGGCGTAGTAGTAGGCTTCCGCGCCTTCCGCCGTCATGTGGATGCCGAGGCGGTCCAGGCTGTCCAGCACGAGCAGGGAGAAGAACATCTGTCCGCCGATCAAGTCCTCCTGGCAGATCGGCGTTCCGAGCACGCCGGTGTCCCACCGGCCCTCGCGTTCGAGGTGGTGGCGGATGGAGGCGTGCAGGAGGCGGACCTTCTGGGCGGCGGGGATGAAGCGGCTGCCGGCCTCGAAGGCGCCGGGCTGCATCAGGTAGACGGTGAACTGGCCGGTCTCCGACATCCGTTTGGAGGGGTACTGCAGCCCATGGGTCGCCGACAGGAGCTTCGCCACGTGCGGGACGACGTAGCAGGCGGGCATGGCGGCGAAGGACAGGGCGGTGGAGATGTGCACGTTGTTGTCGATGAAGAACAGCCGGGCCTTCTCCATCTCCCCCCAGTCGACCCAGGCCGGCGGGACACTCGTGGCCTGAAGGTACTCCCGGGCGACATCGGGCAGCCCGTCCGGCAGGGGAGCGCCCGCGGTGGAGACGTAGCGCATCAGCGTGTTGAACTTGCCCACCTCCCCGCGTTCGAAGAGTGCGGCGACGGTGGTGTCGGCGAGTTCGTCACCGGCCTGCCGCAGGGCGTCCATCGATGCCTCGGTGCAGTTCATGGCAGGGCTCCTTGTCTCCCACGGGGTTCTGTCTCCCACGGGGGGTCCACGACAGGCGGGAGGGTCTGGCCGGGGACGGCACGGGCTTGCGCCGCCCCTGTGCGAGGGTCAGGACAGGCGGACGGCCGCCGAGTGCGCCAGCGCGGTCAGGGCAGCGGCGGCGTGCGGGGGTACGTGCAGCTCGTGGAGGGCGCCGAGGGCTTCCTCGACCCGGGCGGTGATCATGTCCTCGACCCGGTCGGGGGTCTTCAGCCGGCGCATCACCTCCCGTACCGCGTGCAGACCGTCCCCGTCCAGGTCGCGTCGGCCCAGGAGGGCGCGGAGCTGCTCCCGGTCGTCATCACCGGCGATGCGCCAGGTCTCCGCCAGCAGGGCCGTGGGCCGGTGGCCGCGTACGTCGTCGGCGTTGTCCTTGCCGGTGCGTTCCGGGTTTCCGAACAGGCCGAGCAGGTCGTCCCGCAGCTGGAATGCCTCGCCCAGCGGCAGCCCGTAGGCGGAGTAGCCCTCGCGCAGCCGCCCGCCGGCCCCGGCCAGGGCGCCGCCGATCAGCAGGGGCTGCTCGACGGTGTACTTGGCGGTCTTGTACCGGATCACCTTCAGCGACGCCGTGGTGTCCGGCTCGGCTCCGGTACGCAGGATCTCCAGGCACTCGCCCGCGATCAGCTCCCGGGCCAGTACCGACCACAGCGGGCGGGCCCGGGCCAGATACGCGGCGGGCAGACCGCTGGTGGCGAACAGTTGCCCGGCCAACCCCATCAACAGGTCTCCCACCAGCATCGCCAGCGACCTGGCGGCGGCGACGGCACGCGGACGGCGGCGTACGGCACCGCGCAGAGCGATATGTGCGGTGGGACGGCCGTGCCGTAACGCGCTGTCGTCGATGAGGTCGTCGTGCACGACCGCGGCGGCATGCACCAGCTCCATGGATGCCGCCGCCCGTACCAGCGCGTCGCTGTCCGGTTGTCCTACCGCGCGCCAGCCCCAGTAACAGAACGCCGCCCGCATCCGTTTGCCGTCCGCGACCGCAGCCTCCAGCTGCTCGGCCACCGGGCCCAGGACCGGGTCGATCGCCGCGAACCGGCCGGCCTCCTGGGCGGCGAACGGGTGTAATACCTCGTCGACGCGGGTCTTGAACGCGGACGGCTCCCACCGGTCAGACGTCATCGCCGGCCTGCCGGGCCAGGGCGTGCCGGGCGAGGATCTCCAGGTGGGCCGGGGGTACCGCCGCGTACCGGTCCAGCACCAGGCGCCCGCGCGCCATCAGATCACGCTCGGCCTCCGCCGCCAGCTCCGCGGCGTCCGAGCGGCGCAGCAGCCCCCGTACCGTCCCCAGGGCCGAACCCATCGTGCTCACCGCCAGATCGGCCAGCCCGGCCATCAGCAGGACCGCCCGCTCGTCCAGGCCCCCGCGCCGTCCCGCTTCTTGCGTCATGCCGCTCCCCACCCACAGCACTTCCGGGCGGCGCCGGTTACACGCCGTTCTTCCCAGCATCACGACACACCGGGCATGGGAGGGGAGGAAGTCACGATCGAGTGGTCACATCGCTTGCCCGTACGAATCGCGGCTGCTGCAGTCCCGCACCGGCGCTTTCCTGCCGCTCGAGCTTCCGATGGCACGGCGACCGAGGTCTCCGGCACAGACCAAGGTGCCTAATGACTGACCCACTGACTGACCCACGCTCCCAGTGGACGCATTGCCAGGCAAGTGTCGACTCTGCGCTCACGACACGCCGCGCGCGTCCCGGCAGGCTGATGCGCGGGTCGACACGGTCGACCGTCAACTTCGACAAGGGGAATGCCTTGAGGACACGACGTCTTGCCACTGTGACGGCCGCCGGCGCCATCGTCGCCGGCGCCGCACTTCTGTTTCCGGCCTCCGCTCAGGCGGCGCCCACCTACTGGACGTTCAAGAACGGGCAGTTCGGCACCTGCCTGACCGCCGGGGTCACCGATGCCGCCTACGCGACCGTTTGCAATGGCGGCTCGCACCAGCAGTGGGACTGGATCGGCGTCAGCGGCGACTACAACCAGCTCAAGAACCGGGCTACCGGCCGCTGCCTGATGACCGACAACAAGTCGGCCCTCAACAAGGTCTGGATGAGCACCTGCAACAGTTCGGCGACAGGCCAGCAGTGGAGGTACGACGCCGCCGCATACAAGATCCAGGGCCTGCCCGGAGGTCGCAACGACTCTCTCCTGAGGACGAGCCGCACCAAGGACGCCGTCTACTCCACCCAGGACCGCACCGAGGATGACGCCTACTACATCTGGAAGGGATCCCACTGATCCTTCCGATGACGCCTCAGGCCCAGGTCCGCCTCGACGACCTGGGCCTTTGCGGTGCGGCAGGTCACACGTGCCGTGCGGCCTCCCTCAGCAGCCGACGGCGCCGGAGGACGAGCGAGAGGGTGCCAGCGGGGCCCGGAGCGGGCGGGTGCCCGCGAGGCTCGGAGCGGGCGGGGGCGCCTACGGCGTACGTTGGGGCGGGCTCGCGGCACACCCGGTTCGACTGAGGGTTACGGCCCTGCCGGGGCCTCCGGGACTTTGCCGTCCACGCTCTCCAGGAGGGTCACCTCGGTCGCCGTCACGTGCTGCTCGCGAGCCACGAGGAAGTGCTGGACGTGCGGCTGTTGCTCATGGGCATCGAACGCGGCGCGGCTCTCGTACAGCTCGTAGAAGACCCGCACAGTCGGCTCGCCCGGCACACGGTGATTGACGTACACCACCGTGCCGGCTTCGTGCTCCCTGATCCCATCCAGCGTCTGCGACACCAGCTCGTCGAACGCGGCGGCGGCAGCCGCATCCCGCAGCGTGAAACGCACGACAAGCCCGAAGCCCGCGGTCATGGGCATCCCCCTCTGGTCCGCGTCAAGGGTGCCAGACCACGACCGGTCCGGGAGTGGGTTCGGTGCGGCTGGGCATCAGCCGAACAGGCCGTCAGCCCGCAACCGCTCAAGACCGCTGACTCCCGCCGACGTCCACGCCCAGCCCATCCGGCCGCTGCTCGGCGACGAAGGTTCCCTTGGCGGGCAGGGTGACCAGCAGACCGCGGTCCCGCAGTTCCTGGATGGCGCGGCGGGCCGTGCCGATCGCCACGCCGTACTCCTCGGCCAGGTCGCGCTCGCCCGGCAGGCGGGCACCCAGGCGCAGTTCACCGGCTGTTATGCGGGCCGCGATGTGATCTGCCACCTGCATGTAGACGTAGGCCGCCCGGGTCGGATCAACGGGCGAAGTGCGCTGCACATCTGCCATGGCAGTCAACCTAGAGCACTGGAGTCGGCCGGTTCCACTGCGCGAGCGGGCCTACGTGCCGCGCAGCTCAGCCGGCCGTCACGAGCCGACGGCCGTCGTGGACGCGCACATGCGGAGTGTCGTCACTGAGGGCGTCGAGCAGGCGCACGGCGTATGCCTCAGCCATCGTGGCAGCCACCTCTTCCGGCGTCAGCCACGACACCGCCGCCGACTCCCCCGAGACTCGCTCCGTGCCGCCGACCGGCCGGCAGCGGAAGACAAGGGCGACGATCCCCCGGGCCATGTTCTTGTAGACGCCGGTCAGACGGTCCACGCTGACCTCTATTCCGGTCTCCTCCAGCACTTCCCGGCGCGCGCCGTCCTCCGGCGTCTCGTCGATCTCCAGTACGCCGCCCGGGAGTTCCCAGTGCCCGTTGTCAGCCCGCCGGATCGCGAGGACACGCCCGTCGTGGCGCACGACAGCTCCCGCCACCGAGACCGAGTGGAGGGGCGTGGACCTGCCAGACTGGGCCGCTGTACTCATGCGGATGAGCATAGGAGGGCGAGCAGGCTCATGGGGAACGAGATCTCGCGAGACTCAGGCAAGCCGCGCTATCTGCAGATCGCGGGCGACCTGGCAGAGCAGATCCGCGTGGGCGTTCTTGGCCCGGGTGTTCAGATGCCCAGCGAGTCCGAAGTGATGGAACGCTACGGCGTCTCGCAGGGGACGGTGCGCAAGGCGATTGCCGAGCTGCGCACAGCCGGGCTGGTGGACACCCACCATGGGCGTGGCTCGTATGTGAAGAGATTGCCGCCCGTCCGCCGGAAGTCTTCTGACCGGTTCCGTCGCTCCCATCGCAGAAGCGGGAAGGCAGCCTACCTGGCCGAGGCGGAGCAAGCAGGTCACAAGCCAAGCGTTCAAGTCCTCTACGTGGGCCCGGTGAACGCACCCCCTGAGGTTGCGGAGCGCATGGGTGTGACGGCAGGAGCGAAGGTTCTCGCCCGGCGTCGGCGGTACTTCAGCAACGGCACGCCCACCGAGGAGGCCGCTTCGTACCTGCCCTGGGCGCTCACGGAGGTCATCCCTGCACTGCTCAGCCAGAACCCCGGCGACGGCGGCATCTACGCCCGCCTTGAAGAGAATGGCCACCGCCTCGACGAGTTTGTTGAAACCGTGCGGGCTCGCCTTGCCACGAAGCAAGAGGCATCAGCTCTACGGCTCAGTCCAGGCTCTCCGGTGATCCACCTCGTGCGAGATGCGGTGACCAGTGACGGCAGAGTGATCGAGATCTGCGACACGGTCATGGCTGCAGACCACTTCGTCCTGGAGTACCGGATTGCCGCCAGCGATTGACACGTCAGCGACTCGGTAGCCCAACGTCACGCTCTCCCTTACGGGTTGACTGAGGGGCGGCAGGCGCGCCACTCTTAACTTGTACTCATGTACATGAGTATAAGAGTTGCCTCCACGGTCAGGAGAATCCATGCAACACCTTTCCGGTGACGTTCCTCCTTCCTCGGCACTCCGGAGTGAAGGGCACGTGCCCCAGCTTCAGCCCTGCGCTCAGTGCAAAGAAATCAAGGCCAAGCGCTACGCCGCCGTACACCAGGGCAACAAGCGCCTGGCCGAGGCGATGGTCACGGCCATGGGGCGGCACCTGCGGGCGGCGCACTCATGACGGCCACTCATGCCGCCCTGACCATGGTCTGCGCGCTCCTCTTCCTGCACCTCGTCGGGTGTGCGTTGAGCCGGCGCTCCCGTCGGCCTGCGTCGGCGCCGGGCCGTCCGCTCCCCTTCGAAGGGGCGGCCGAGCAGCTCGCCTTCGCAGCGCCGCCGGACGACCGTTCACCCGTTGACTGTGCACACCCGCCACCCGCCTGGACCACCGCCGACGGAGTCGGGTCCTGCACCCGGTGCGGAACCCGGCGCATCCTCGACTACCGGCCACCCGGCCTGGCCTTGGAGCTCCCCGAGCGCACCGCGCTCCACGGGCCGACCCTCACCTGTGCAGGTGCCCTGGAAGGCAACGCCCACCGCCGCCACGCCGACCTGCGCGCCAAAGTGCGCGAAGCGAACCACCGCAGCAGCAGGGCGAAGCCCTGAAGGTCGTGCGCCCCCGGCGCGCCCGCGCGTGCGCCCCGGTGCTTCCGTCGCGCGTGCACGGGCGGTTGGCAACCGCACCGCACCGCAGTGGAATCGCTGACGGAAACGCTCCGCACCGCTCCGCGAGAGGAGTAGTCACCGCATGATCCACATGACCGAGACGCTGGCCGTCCACACCATCGAGGGGTTCCTCACCCCCGACGAGACCTCGCAGGTGATCAAGCTGCTGGACGATCATCTGGAAACGACCCGCTGGGTCCCCGCACGGCCCAGTGACGGGATGGTTCCGCCGGACGAGGTCCAGGAGATCCTGGCCGGCGCCGTCGGACGGGCCATGCCTGCCATTCACCGGGTGTTCCCTTCCGTCGCCGGGGTGACGCCCTGGGACTACCACGACCTGCGGCCGGGCGACCGGATCGACCCGCACGTGCACGGGGTGAGCGACCCGGAGAGCCGGCCGCAGCGGGTGGCGCGGGTGGCGTTCCATCTGCAGGATGCCGAGCGGGGCGGCGAGTTCTACGTCGACACGTGTTCGTCGGACGCGCTGTGGACCGGGGTGACCGCGGGGCCGGGCAGTGGGTTCGCTCCCGGTACGCGGTTCGTGCGGGAGATATCCCATCACGCGGGCCCGCAGGCCGTCGCCGCGCTGAGCGGCATCCCGCGCACGCGCTGGACCAGTGCGCCGCCCGCCGGTACCGCCGTCGTCTACGGTGCCCAGCTGGTGCACGGCGTCGAGACGGTCCGCGAGGGGCGACTGCGGAAACTGATCACCAACCTGCTGGACGGCTCTCCCCGATAGGGCTCAGCCCGCCACCGCCTCGTACAGGCTGAAGCCCGCCAGGGCCAGCATCACCAGTGCCGCCACCTTCGTGATCAGCTTCAGCGGTACGTAGCGCATCAGCGTCTTCCCGCCCAGGATGCCGATCCCGGCCACCGTCCACAGCGCGAGGACCGCGCCGGTGCCGACGGAGACCGGGTCGTCGTAGCGGGCGGCGAGGTTGGCGGTCATGATCTGGGTGAGGTCGCCGAACTCCGCGACCAGGATCAGCATGAAGCCCGCGCCGGAGACCTTCCAGAAGGACTGGTCGGCGGGGTCGGTGATCTCCTCGTCCTCGTCGTCCTTCTTGAAGAGCAGCATCGCCGCGCCCGCCAGGAAGAGGACGCCGACCACCGCCTGGACGAGCCGGTGCGGCAGCAGCGTCAGCACGCTGCCGGCGGCGATGGCCAGGGCGACGTGGACGAGGAAGGCCGCGGCGACGCCGGCGAAGACGTACGAGGCGCGGTAGCGGGTGCCGAGCATCAGGCCGGCGAGGGCCGTCTTGTCCGGCAGCTCGGCCAGGAAGATCACGCCGAAGACGAGGGCGGCGACGGTGAAGCTGAACACAGGGGTGGTTTCCTCTGTCGGTGGGCGGTGAGGCTGCCGCACCGGAACAAGTGACCTGTGGAAAGGAATCAGGGGTCGCTTCGGCACGGCAGCGTCGTGGACACTGCGGCCGAAGGTCTCGCTGGCCCACCGCGAATGACGGGCCTCCGGGCGCCGGCCGGGCGCGAGGCCCAGCAGTATGTCGACGGTCCGGCGAAGAGCTACTCCCCTTCTGCTCCCACCAGGGTAAGGGATCGGTGCAGAAGGCCGCGCGCGACCAGTTCCAGTACGACCGCGACCGCCACCACCTGCACGGCCATCAGCGCGACCAGCACGAACAGCTGGACCACGCCCGCCAGCACCGGGGACGCACCGCCCAGCAGCATGCCCACGAACGCGCCCGGCAGGGTGACCAGGCCCACGGTCCGCGTCTGGTCCAGGCCCGGCAGCAGGGCGTCCGAGGCGGCGGGGCGGGCGATCTCCAGCCGGGCCTCGCGGGGCAGCAGGCCCAGCGCCATGCCCGCCTCGACCTCGCCGTGCCGGGTGTGCAGCTCGTCGAGCGCGCGGCGGCCGGAGAGCACGGTCCCGGTCAGGGCGCCGCCGATGAGAATGCCGGTGACGGGGATGAGGGCGACGCCCTTGAGCGGCACGAGCCCGGTGAGCAGCAGCGTGAGGACGGCCGGCAGGACGCCCGCGGCGATGGGCAGGGCCGCCCGCCACCAGGTGCGGTTGTCCGTGATGCGGCGCCCGGCGGTGCGTACGGCCACGGCGAACATCAGCCCCAGGAAGGCCAGGAGCAGCGGAACGGCCCGTACCACCCATCCGATGAGCGCGGAGACGGCGGCCAGCTGGACGGCGGCGCGCAGCCCGGCCAGGGCGATCGCGCGGGCGTAACCGCGCTCCCTGGCGTCGGCCAGGCGGGCGAGGGCCGCGACGGTCACGGCGACGGCCAGCATCACGGCGAGGACGACCGCGAGGGTGCCGTTGGCGGGCAGCAGGGCGTCGGCGGCGAGCACGCGCACACCCTACGGCCGGCGAACGCCCCACCGTGGGCGCGTGGCTGGCGGCGTGTCAGAAACACGCATCCGGAGTCCCGGGCTCCGCCAACTCCCTCGCCGCACGGGCACATCTCACGTACACAAACCCTTGTTTTGGCATGCTCGCGTCGCCATCCTGTCACCTGGCGACCACCCCCCTGATACCCGGCGCCGCGATGCTGGGCCGCGCTTCAGCGGCTCGTACCCCCTCACCCTCAAGGGAGTTCCCATGTCCGGACTGCGTGTCCCCTCGGTCCTGCGCGGCGTCTACGCGCGTCGTACCACCGCCGGCCTGGGGCTCACCGCCCTGGTCGGCGCGCTCGTGCTCAACGGCCCCGCGGCCCAGGCCGCGCCGCCCACCCCGCCGGACGCCGCCACGGCCCGCACGTACCTGGGCAAGCTGACGGTCGCCTCCGAGGGCTCGATGGACGGCTACAGCCGGGCGAAGTTCCCCCACTGGGCCACGCAGTCCGGGCAGTGCAACACCCGTGAGGTCGTGCTCAAGCGGGACGGGCAGGACGTGCAGCAGGACGAGAAGTGCGCGGCCGTCTCGGGCACCTGGGTCTCCCCCTACGACGGCGGCACCTGGCACGACGCCCAGGACATCGACATCGACCACGTCGTACCGCTGGCGCAGGCGTGGCGCTCGGGCGCCGACAAGTGGACGACCGAGCAGCGCAAGGCGTTCGCCAACGACCTCACCCGGCCGCAGCTGATAGCGGTCACCGACCGCGTCAACCAGGCCAAGGGCGACAAGGACCCGGCGCAGTGGATGCCGCCGCTGAAGTCCTACAGCTGTACGTACGCCCGGATGTGGGTCGCGGTGAAGTACGACTACAAGCTGACCGTGGACTCCGCCGAAAAGAACGCCCTGACCGGCATCCTCAACGGCTGCTGACCGGCTGCTGACCGGTCGCCGAACGGCCGCCGGCCGGCACGCAGGAGCACACGGGGCCTCCCTCACCTCGGAGGGAGGCCCTTCACGCACGCCCCGGCGAGAATGCAGGCGGCTCGTTAAAAGCGTGTTGCACAGCAAGAAATCAAGAAACTTGAACTTGCAAGTATTCATTAGGCGGGCCTAACCTTGTGCCCTCGTCGTTTCCTGTCCCCGACACGAGGAGCCCGACCCATGCCCCCCTCGCCCACGGCGGCCACCTCCCCGGCCACCGGGCAGTCCGCCCCGGCCGCGGCCGCCCCGACGCTCACCGAGCGTCTCGACGCGGTCCGCCCGTACGTCCTGTCCCTCTTCCGCATCGTCGTCGGCCTGCTCTTCGCCTGCCACGGCGCCGCTTCCCTCTTCGGTGTACTCGGCGGAGCCGTCGGCAGCAACGGCGGCACCATCTCGGCGGGCACCTGGCCCGGCTGGTACGCGGCCGTGATCCAGCTCGTGGGCGGTGTGCTGGTACTGCTCGGCGTCGGCTCGCGCTCCGCGGCCTTCATCTCCTCGGGTTCGATGGCGTACGCGTACTTCGACGTGCACCAGAGCGAGGCGCTGTGGCCGATACAGAACCACGGCGAGTCGTCCGCGATGTTCTGCTGGGCGTTCCTGCTGCTGGTCTTCACCGGTCCCGGCGCGCTGTCGCTTGACCGTTTCATCGGCCGGGCCAAGCAGGGCTGACCGCGGGCGCGCGGGCCGGCCCGGCCGAGCACGCCCGCGTGACGCGCAAGAGGCACGTGACACGCAAGAGACACGTGATGCGCAAGAGACAGGGGTCCGGATGCCGCCGGGCCCCTGTCGGCACGTGAGCTGACTGATCCTCTGATGAGCGGCCCCGCCCGCCTCCGGCGCGTGATTCGAACAACATCGCGGGCCCCACGCCCGTTCCCCATCCGCCCCAGGCGTACGCTGTACGGTTGTGAAGGCCGCCCCTGCCGCTCCCCTGCGACGTCGCGGCGGGGGACCGTACCGGGAGATCAGGACGTGCTGGAGCAGTTGGGGGCGTTGGCCGACACCCCATGGATATACGTGATCGTCGGCCTGTCCGTACTCCTGGATGTTTTCCTTCCGGTGCTGCCGAGCGGGGTCCTCGTGATCGCCGCGGCGACCGCCGCCGCAGGATCTGCCGCGGGCGCCGTGGACGAGGCGGCCCCCGGCCACGCGGGCTTCGCCGACATGTTCGCACTTGTGATGTGCGCCGCCACCGCGTCCGTGCTCGGCGACATGGTCGCCTACCGCCTCGCCTGGCGCGGCGGCGACCGCTTCGACCGCGCCATCTCCCGCTCCCGCCGCCTCACCGCCGCCCAGGCCAGGCTCGGTACGGCCCTGCTGCGCGGCGGCGGCCCGCTGGTCGTCCTCGCACGCTTCGCGCCCGCCGGGCGCTCGGTGGTCAGCCTCGGCGCGGGCGTCATGCACCGCCGGGTGGCCGAATTCCTCCCCTGGTCCGCACTGGCGGGCCTGACATGGGCGGCGTACAGCGTCAGCCTGGGCTACTTCGGCGGCCAGTGGCTGGGCGCGAGTTGGCTCAGCACGGCCGTCTCGGTGCTGGCGCTCTGCGCGGCCGGATCGGGCGCGGTGTTCTTCATGCGCCGCCCGGAGGAGCGGAAAGCCCAGTAGGGCGGCGCACCACCCTGCGCAGAGCGCGCCCGCATTCGCGCGCGTACGCCCGCTGGACAAGCGGTACGACGGGACCCGCGGCACGGGTGAACCACCGTGCGGGCCGGCTGAAGGCCAGGACCGTCAGCGTGACGTCCCCCGCCTCGTCGATCCTCACGACGAACGCTTCCTCACCGCGCTCCGGGTGCCCGGGCAGCGTCCCGTACCCGAAGCCGGCCCGCCGCTCCTCCCGCGCGGTCCACACCACCTCGCACGTCCCGGACACGCTCAGGGGCCCGAAGCCGAGGGCGGGCGTCACGGTGACGCCGGGCGCGGCGGCCGGGGTACCGGCGGGGATGCGCACGCCCGTCATGGCACGGTGCATCCGCCAGGTGAGGACGGCGTCGGCGGCGGCCCGGAAGTCGGCCGGGCCGTGGCCGACACGGGTGGTCACGCGCAGGTGGTGGTAGCCGCCGGGCAGGGTGTCACCGGCGGTGGCGCCGGCCTCGGGGTAGCTGAGCCTGTCGGTCACGGCGCCAGTATGGGCGACGGCCCGGTCCCCCAGGGGAACCGGGCCGTACGCGCACGAGCGTTGCGGAATCAGTGGGCCTTGATGAAGGCGCCCTTGTCGAAGGCCTTCACGCCGTTCGCCCACAGCTGGTTGACGCGGCTGCGCTCGGCGGAGTTCGGGTTCGGGTTGGTGCAGGAGGGGCCGGGGCCGCCGCCGGACATCAGCTCGCTGCAGGGGCCGGAGTAGTGGTCCGGGAGGCCGAGGACGTGACCGGTCTCGTGCGCGGTGACGCGGGTGGAGTCGTACTGCTCGTTCTGGTTGTAGTCGAGGAAGATGTAACCGCGCCCGTGGCCGTCGGTGCTGGCGTACGAGCCGCGGGAGTCGTTGCCCTCGTAGTACTTGAAGTCGGCGTTGGAGCCGGCGCGCAGCTGGACGTTGCGCACGGAGCTGTTCCATATCTGCGCGGATCTGGCTATCTCCGTCGCGAAGCTCGGCGCCCGGCTGGCGTCGTAGGTGACGGTGACGGCCGCGAGGCCCGGCGAGGCCGCCTGCTTGGCCTTCGCGGACTTCATGACGGCGTCGAAGAAGGCCTTGTTGTTGGCTTCCTCGGCCGCGGAGCCGACGTACGAGGAGGTGCTCGTGGCCGCGGCCGGCGCCGGGGCGCCGTGGTCGAGCGCCACTGCCGATGCGGGTACGGCGGTCATCGTGGCCGCCAGCCCGAGGCCGAGGGCGGCCGACAGCACCATGGTGGAGCGTTTCATGTGGGGGACTCCATTCGTACCGAGAACCGCTCCGGCCGTGCGTGGTGGGACGCGACAGCCGTGGTTCAACGGGGAACTTGTGTTCGCCCCTTGAGTCTCTGACGAGATATCAATGGTGCGGATGATGCCAGTTGGCCATAGCGCCATCCAATCGCCTACCCTGCGCCACCCCCTGCCCACTTGTAGAGGACATGTGTCTGGTGTGACGTAGGGGGCACGGTTATGCTCCCCTCGTGGAGCTCGAGGTCAGGCACCTCCGCGCACTTTGCGCCATCGCGGACACCGGGAGCGTGCGGAAGGCCGCGCTGCAGCTGGGCATGACCCAGCCCTCGCTCACCACTCAGCTCCGCCGCATCGAAACCACCGTCGGCGGGCTGCTGTTCACTCGCGGCCAGACCGGCAGCCACCCCACACCGCTGGGCCACTCCGTGCTCTCGCGCGCCCGGCCGATCATCGCCGAGATGGCCGCGCTGGTGACGGCCGCGCGGGACGCGGCCGTCGGCGCCGGGGGGCTGCGCCTGCGCATCGGCAGCATCGGCAGCCGTGCGGTGACGGGCTGGCTGCGCCGCATCCACCGGCGGCTGCCGGAGACGGACACCACCATTCACATAGAGGTGTCCTCAAACGCGCTCCTGCAGTTGCTGGCGACCAACCAGCTGGACGTCGCCTTCGTCCACGAGACGGCCGGCTTCCCCCTGCACGTTCCCGAAGGCGTGGAGCGGCGCGTTCTCATCGCGTGCGAGCCCCGCTTCGTCGCCCTCTCCGCCACGCACCCGGCGGCGGGCCGCCCGGTGCTTCGGCTCGCCGAACTGGCGGACGACGCGTGGATCGTGGACCCCACCGCCGACGACGAGGCCACCGCCCTGCGCCGCGTCTTCATGGCCGCCGGCCTCGACCCCCGCCTCCTCCACGTCCGCGACAACACCACCGCCGCCCAACTCGTCGCCTCGGCCGAGGCGGTGGCACCCGCCCAGCCCACCGCCGACCCGCCGCCCGGCACCGTCATCCGGCCCCTCCTGGGTGACCCCCTCTCCACCCAGCTGTCCCTGGCCACCCGTTCGGGCTCGTTACCGCTGCGCGAACTGGACGCCCTCTTCGCGGACTTGATGGACGCGTACGTGACCGTCGCGGGCCGCAACCCCACCTACCGCGCCTGGCTGGACCGCAACGGCAGCCCTCTGCTGCCGTCGGTGGGGAGCCACTGACTCCGGGCCCGCCGACCCCCGCACATGTAACCGACGAGTAGCACTCCGTAAGAATTTGCCTGAGTTCGTTGCACGGTTGAGCGCTCCTGAACGCTATTGGGGGCAGAGGGCACTACTGGCTCTCCGGTGCTGAGCGCGAGCAGGCACCGCCGGTGACAAGCGGAAGGATCCGAGGGGTCCGTGAATGTGGAACTCGTACGCGACGTGGCCGTGGCCGCGGTCGCTGCGCGCGTATTCGGCACCGACGTACGGATAGTGCTGCGGCGTCTGGCCGCGGTCCAGGTGCGGGCGGGCATCTCCGAGCTGGCCCGCGGCCGCGACGGGCACGAGGAGGAGGACCGGTGAGCGAGGAACCCCGTCCCCGCCCCAGCGGCGTGACCGCCCTGCCCGGCCTGCCGGGCCTGCCGGCCGACTTCCGCGCGTTCCACCAGCTCTACCGCGGCCGGTACGTGCAGTGGGCCGAACTGCACCTGCGCTCCCGGGCGGACGCCGAGGAGGCCGTGGACCACGCCTTCGAGCAGCTCATCCGCACCTGGCCGGACGTGCTGGCGCAGCCCGTGCCCGAGGCGTACGCCTGGAAGGTCGTCAAGAACCGCACCGTCGACCTGGCCCGCGCCCGCGGCCGGCGGCCGGTCCTGGTGGACGTCGCCGCATTCGAGACCGCGGCCCTGCGCGACGCGATCGACCCGATCGGCGAACTCGTCGAGTCGCTCGCCCTCTACCAGGCGGTCGCCGCGCTGCCCGACCGGCAGCGCGACGTCATGGTGCTGCGCTTCAGCCTGGGCCTGAGCACCAGGGAGACCGCCGGCACCCTGGGCATCACCGAGGCGGGGGTCCGCTCGACCGTCCGCCACGCGCGGCGCAGGCTCCGGCAGACCTTCGGCTCCGAGGAAGGGGAAGACGATGACCGCCGCACGGGTTGACCGGCTGCTGGCCAGGGCCCGCCTGGACACCGCCCCGTACACCGAGCGTGAACTGGCCGCGGCCGAGGCCCGGCTGTCCGCCCGCCTCGCGGACCGGATGCTGCACGGCGCGCTGTCCTTCGACGACGCGGTGCGGCAGGCCCGGGCGGCCGCCGGCGGGCTCCTGGAGCGCGAGCGGCCCGAGCAGCGCCAGATGCACGAGGCCGCCGAGGACCTGCGGCGGCTGTGCCGCCTGGCGGTGGGCCGGCCCGACGCCCTCCACCAGATGGCGACGTTCATCGGCGGCCGCATCCTCGAACCCGACGGCGCCCGGGTCCTGGCGTGCGTCCTGGAACTGGCCGGGCGCGAGGACTCCGCCCGCTTCTGGTGGCAGTACGCCGCGGGCGCCGGCGACGTCACCGCCGCCTACTGCCTCTACCTCCACCACCTGGCCCTCGCCGAGGTCGGCGAGGCCCTGTGGTGGCACGCCCAGACCGACCCGGACGACCGCGCCCCGGCGACCGCCGCGCGGTGGGCCGACGACCCGTACGACGCCGCGGTGACGTGGGGCATCACCCTGGCCGCCGAGGAGAGGGCGGGGTGCGGGGTGCCGCCGGCCGCGGCGGCGGCCGTCGTCGGGTACGTGCCGACGGCGGTCGAGTACGTCGAGGAGGTCGACCTCCCGCTGCCGACGGACGGCTTCGCCGAGCGCATCGAGGAGCTGACCACCCTGGCCTGACGGCGGGGCACACACGCGACAAGGGCCCCTCCGCGCTTCCCGCGCGAAGGGGCCCTCGACCTGCTGTTCCTCTGTGGGCACAGACGGATTTGAACCGCCGACATCCGCTTTGTAAGTTCGATTCGACCATCGCCGCAGCTGGTGCGCTGGAGGTCGGTCGTGCCGCAGCAAGTCGCCCAATGCCGTAGCCGTCCGCTGTCGTTGATGTCAGTTGCGGATGTCAGAGCCGCCTTGAGGTCGGCTCATGGTCGACGGTAGGCGCCCCGGTCGAGCCCTGACATCGGGTCTCTGGTCAGCGTCACATAGGCGGGGTAGTTGGGATCTCCTGCTTCCATGGCCGCGAAGAGATCAAGGTCGTGGTTACAGAAGCGGTGAAGGTACTAGAGGAAGAGCTCCAGCTCCTCCCCAGACAACCGCTCGTCGAGCCTCTCGTTTCGCACGCTGCCACGATACGAGACTGCGCACACGGATCCGGAGAGCCTGTGTCTTCCACACAAGTCCGCTGGTCAAGGTCCTGCGGGCCGACCTCGAACCAAGCTCCGTCCACAAATGGGCCGCGCTCTCGCCGAGCCCGGTCCCGCAGCACGCATCCGTAGGCCCCCTGAGTCTGAGGCAACGCTGCTCGCGGCCTTGCGGTTGATCAGTTGGTTAGGAGTCGTCCGCGGGTGGCCCAAGGGAGCCCGACCACCGACTTTGCGCATGAACATAGGCGGGGAGCTCCTCGACAGGCTCATAGTCCTGGACGATCACGCCGCGTTTCGCGGCATGATCACGGACGGCTCTGGCGAAGATCACATCGACCGATAGCGGCCTCGGCCTCCTACGGCGGAGTGGGAGACGGGTACGTGTTCCTACTTCCTTGTGTCGTCCGCTACCTCCCTCCACGCTTGAGCCGGTTAGTCTCTATGCGTGGATCTGATCGCCAGCACTGAGACCCGGCGCCAAGCGGCTCTCGCCAAACTAGACCCGAGTACCCAAGCTGTGCTAGGGCAGTTCTTCACTCCCGTGAAGGCTGCCACGCTGATGGCTTCGACGCTTCGAGTCGATGACCTCAGTGGCACGGTCAGAGTGCTCGATCCAGGGGCTGGCGCGGGATCCCTGAGCGCTGCCCTCGTTGATCGACTGCACGCCGAGCGCCCCGACGTTGCGGTCCACGTCGTGGCTGTGGAAACCGACCCCGTCATCATGCCTTACCTGCGCGCCACTCTCGAGGAATGCCAGGCCGCCTACGGCATTTCGTACGACCTGGTCGAGGGTGACTACTTGCTTGGCGAAGACGCCAAATTGGGCGGTCCGTTCGACCTTGTGATCGCCAATCCTCCGTACGGAAAGCTCGCCGCAGATTCCCCCACACGGCTTGCAACAGCAGCGCGCGCCGTGGACACCCCAAATATCTACGTGGCCTTCTGGGTGCGGGCAATCGCTTCACTCAAGAAGGATGGACAGGGAGTCTTTATCGTTCCCCGCTCATGGGCGAGCGGGCCTTACTATCGGCAATTCCGCCACTGGCTGCTATCGACCGTAAGTCTCGATGTTCTCCATGAATTCGAAAGCCGCACTAAGGTATTCGCCGACACGAATGTAAAGCAGGAGAGTGTTATTGCGGCCTTCACTTTGGGGCCTCAAGCCCCGAATGTGATCCTCTCGAAGTCGGTAGCGCAATACGAGAATCCTATCGCGCGTTCTGTGCCATTCTCCGTCATTGTCCAAGGTGAAGACGATGACAAAATCGTACACTTCACCGAAGGTGTATCGGTGCCATCGGCGGCGAAATTCACCCTGGCCGACCTCGGTATCGGTGTCAGTACGGGAAAGGTGGTCGATTTTCGGAACCGCCAGTACCTGACTGATGACCTCAACATCCCCGGCGTCGCTCCAATGGTTTATCAGTCAAACATTCGATCCGGTGGGATTGAGTGGCCGCAAGCGAAGGCGAGAAAGCCGCAAGGATTCCTTGCCGTCGACGATGCCGCAATCCGCCAACTCCTCCCTCAAGGCCCGTACGTTGTCGTGAAACGACAAACTGCGAAGGAGGACCGCCGACGTGTCATTGCTGCGCTCTGGGATGGACCTAGTAAGGTCGCATTCGACAACAAGACGAATTATCTGCATGAATCGAAGAATCCGCTTGAGAGAGACCTCGCTCGCGGTCTTATGCTCTGGCTGAACTCGACCGTATTGGATCGATACTTCCGAGCCTTCTCGGGCCACACTCAGGTCAACGCGGGCGACCTGCGCCGCCTCCCGTTTCCCTCCCGTGAGGACCTTATTCTTCTCGCCAAGACGGCACCCGACGGCCTGCCCAGCCAGGAAGCGTTGGATGCCGTGGTAGCCAAACTCTTTTCGGAGATGCCAGACTCCACCGCGTGACCACTAGCAACGAAGTCGACGAGACGCTAGCGACCATCGACACCGCACGGGCGCTGTTGAAGAGCTTCGGGTTCGACGCGCAGCGACATAATGTCCGCAGCGCCGTGACACTGCTCGCGCTTGCTGGCCTGAAACCGGGAGACCGCTGGGCCGACTCGCATACTCCACGTCTTGGCGTGCAGAAGATCATGGACTGGTCTGGCGCGTATTGGGCCAAGCCCTACGCCACCGGAAGTCGGGAAGATTTCCGCAAGAAGACCCTGCGTCAGTGGGTTGATAACGGATTCGCGGTCCTCAACGCGGACAACCTGAATATCGCCACAAACTCGCAACTCAACGAGTACTGCCTGTCTGACGAGGCGGTTAGAGCAGTAAGGTCATATGGCGCGGACGCTTTCGAGGGGGCTCTGGTGGACTTCCTTAATGGAGCCTCAGAGGCAGTTAAAGCGCGTGCGGAAGCCCTCCATGCGGCTATGATCTCCGTTGATCTGCCTGACGGGGAAGAGTTCCTTCTCTCTCCCGCTGGACAGAATCCGTTGCTGAAGAAAATGGTCGAGGACTTTGTTCCGCGCTTTGCACCTGGTGCGAAGGTGCTCTACCTCGGAGATACGCGAGGGAAGCACGCTCGCTTCGAGGAAAGGATCTTTGAGGAGACCCTTGGGCTGACTTTCGATCCCCATGGGCGGATGCCGGACCTCGTCCTATACGACAAAGTCCGTAAGTGGCTCTTCCTCATGGAGGCTGTAAAAAGCAAGGGGCCGTTCGATGATGAGCGCCACCGTGCCCTACGAGGAATATTTGCAACGCCTGTAGCGGGACTCGTTTTCGTGAATTGTTTCGAGAATCGCGAGTCGATGCGCCAGTGGCTCCCAGAGCTTGCTTGGGAGACTGAGGCTTGGGTGGCGGACGATCCTGATCATCTGATTCACCTGAATGGCTCGCGCTTCCTCGGCCCTTACGAGCGCTAGCCTCGACCTTCGTGGCGGTCGGTTGGTTCCTCGGTGGGCTGCTTCGACGTTCGGACAGGCTTCGTCTACCACTCACCCCAACTCCCATCCCGTCTGCCGTCGGCCCACACGCATGTGGAGCGGGCGCGGTGCCGGGCGTCCAGGTGGAGCGCGCCACTGTACGAACGACCTGGACGCCCGGTGCCGTGTCTGCTCGGCTTGTCCTGGGCCGATGGCAGACGGGATGGGAGTTCCCCCCGCCGCCAGCCATCCACGGGCCGGCACCCGCGTACGGCGCCCCGTCCATCCCGGAGTCGGAGCGCCCCCGCCGGAGGCATGTTGGTGCGTGATGGCACTGCTGGCCCGTGGGGCTCGACTCATGCCCTTGGGCCTATCCCGTCTTGCAGGAGCGGGCGTCGGCGCAGCGCGCGCGGAGCGGGCCGCAGGCAGGAGCGTCGCGCGGAGCGGAGCCGGGAAGCCCGCCCGGCGGAGCGTAGCGGAGCCGGGTGCCTTGATGGAGTAGAGAAACTTTGACCGCGTGGGCCGTCTTGTGGTCATGCGTCGAGAGCTGCTGCCATATGGGTGGGGATGACGCAGATGCCGGGGGGCTGGCTTGAGCGATCTCAGGGTCACTGCGCGGGATGGTTCAGGGCGAGATCGGCTGTACGTGGAACTGCCCGACGGCATGGTCGTGGCGTGGCTCGACCGCGCGACTGGTGAGGTGACGATCGTGCGCGAGGAGTACCGGGCTGTTGCGCTGGAGGTCCTCGCTCCCTACGTGTCGCAACCGAATGGGCTTCCGCCATCGTCGATGTCGCCGCTGCCACCCAGGCTCCCATCGCTACCACCCCTCACGCCGGGCGACGACCTCGCCCGCAATCGTCCGGGGGAGGCACTCAGGGACAAGCTGGCCGCTGAAGGGCCCGGCTCCCTCGAACGACTGATCTCTTGGTTATTACGCCGCGAATCCGAGTGGAGCCCCTGGCGCAGGGGCCTGGTTGGCGAACGGCGGGTAGGGGCTGAGCTTGAGCGCTTATCCGGTCAAGGCTGGTACGTGCTGCACTCGATCCTGCTACCGAACTCGGTAGACATTGACCATCTGCTGATCGGCCCTGGCGGAGTCTTCAACATCAACACGAAGCACTACCCCGAGAAGAATGTCTGGGTCGGCAACGACTCCGTGACGGTCAACCATGGTCCACCGCGTCCACATACGCGCAGGGTCCGGACCGAAGCCCGACGCGTTCAACGCGTTCTGGAGAGGTACAGCGGAACGGCCGTTCATGTCCAGCCGGCTCTGGTGTTCGTCGGAGTGTCGGAGCTGGAGCCTGTAGCCACTCTCCACGACGTGAAAGTCTGGCATCAGCGGGAAGTGGCCGCGCTCGGCCCGTTGACGGGAGTGCTCACCCCAGGCCAGATACAGACCCTGTATGCGATTGCCCGCCACCGCCTTGCCTGGGCAGAGGTCTGACGGCAGCGGCGATCATCGCCCTGTTCGGCAGCGGCGCACGTCGCTAGGCTGGTGCCCGCAAGCTACTGAGTAGGGAGTGTGCTGCCGGGGATGGGACCGAAGACCGAGCGGGTGTACCGCGCGATCCTGGGGTGGGTCGAATCGGGTAAGTACGGGCCCGGGGACAAGCTTCCCTCAGAGCGGCAGATGACCGAAGACCTAGGCATCGGACGCACCGCGTTGCGCCAGGTGCTGGCACGGCTCAAAGCTGAAAACGTGATCCAGTCCCACGACCGGAGTTCGTACACGGTCCGCCCGCGCCCCTCCGACCGAGACGCGGTTGTCGAGCCGCCGGCCGACATGGAGCCCTGGCGCATCCATGGCGAGAGAACCGTCTACGACAACCGCTGGGTACAGCTGGCCGTCGTGGACGTCGAGCCGCCGAAGATGGAGCGATTCGAGCATCACGTCGTGCGGCTCCAGCATGTAGCGATCGCCGGGGTTGTCGACGCCCAAGATCGCGTCCTCATGCTCTGGCGCTACCGCTTCGTCCCGCAGCAATGGGGATGGGAACTGCCCGGCGGCATCGTGGATGAAGGGGAAGACCCGCACGCGGCTGCTCTTCGTGAGGTTGAGGAAGAGACCGGGTGGCGGCCGGACGCGCTTGAGCGCGTCGTCACCTATCAACCCATGGTGGGCATGGTGGACTCGCCCCACGAGATCTTCGTCGGACGGGGTGCCAGTTACGTCGGCGAGCCGACAGACACGGAAGAAGCTGGGCATGTGGCCTGGGTGCCACTGGCAGACGTCCCGGCCCTCATGGCCCGTGATCAGCTCATGGGGTCCGGAACCTTGGTGGGCCTGCTTCATCTGCTGGCGCAGCGGGGGGAGAGTGCCGCTAGAGCTGCTGGGTGATCTGTTCGATCCGGCGACGATGTCGGACGGACCCCGTTCGGTTGGCCAGGAGTCGAGCTTGCACGACGTTTTCACGAGCCTGGTCGTATTCACCGCGTGCCAGGTGGGCTTGGGCCAGATCGCAACGCAGCCCTGACGTCGCCCGGACGAACGTCGGGTCGGCCGCCTCCAAGGCGTCGTACAAATTGCTTACCGCACCTCCGTCCCCGATCAACGCGAGAGCATTGCCGCGCCACCGGGCCAGATGTCCAGCGTTCAGGAAGATGCTCAGCATGTCAGGGTCCCTGGCTTCTTCGCCCTCAGGAAGGCAGGCCATGGCCTTGTCCAGCGCCCGGCGGCAGGCGTCTGGGAGTCCGGCCTTGGCACACAGCTCTGCCTCGGCCGCATATAGCCACGCCCTGAGTCGCGGGGACAGCTTGCTGCCGCCGGCTCGCTGAGCGTCTCGTACGAGGTCTACGGCGAGGGACCCGCGCCCGGCGTCGCAGAGGACGTATGCCTGCTCGGCTGTGGCATGTGCGAGGTACATCGGCTCCTCGGCTTCCTGGGCTGCGCGCTTGCCCAGCTCGTAATGGCGCCAGGCTCGTTCGACCGCACCCACATCCAGAGCTTGCCAGGCTGCCAGGGTCGCGGCACCGGCCAGCGCCAGAGCCACGGGCCTGCGGGTCTCGGGGAGCACGGCGAAGGTGAGCGCGTCCTCCAGCCTCGTGAGGTGCCCGGTCATCTGATCAACCAGGGTCGTGGCGCCCATTTGGCGGTCCATCGTTCTCAGCAGCTCAGTTTGATCCATGAAGGTCTTCACCAAGGTCAAGCTGACGTTGCGTGCTGAGTCGATTCGATTGACCAACTCTTCGTACCCCTCAGCCGAAGGTGGCTGGATGGCGAGCCCGCTGCTGCCGAGTAGCTCCGCGTCAGTGACTCCGAACAGCGACCGGAGGATGCGCGCGTACCGCTCGGAGATCGGGCGGCGGCTGTTCTCCCACTCCGAGACGTACACGTGGAGGCTGGCCCGTGATGCCACGGTGAGCGTGTGCCGGAGCGCATAGCTCTCGATCTCTCGGACCAGCCGCTCTTGGGACCACTCTCGCGCGGTTCGCAGTTCACGCAGCCCGTTGGTCATTTCGCACCACCCACGATTGAGTCCGCCACTCCGCTGTCCGTCTCCCGACAGGTGCCCGGCATCTCTCCTGGTGGGAGGCGGTTAACTCCATGGGGGTTAACCGCTGTTGTCTACCGGAGAGTTGTGCGATGGGTGTTCTCTGGAACCGTCGCCAGAAGGTGAGTTGGCAAACCGAACAGCGACAACGCCTTGACTTCTGGTGCGCACCAGATGCACTCTAGTGGTGCGCACCAGTTGGGGGCGGGAAGCCCCAAAGTGCGGAGCGGCGCCCTACCGCCAAGCAAGTCGCCGCTCCCTCCCCTCTCGGAAAAGGGAGTTCCATTATGCGTCAAATCCCCGTCGATACGGCCCAGATGACGGTGATGTTGATTCAGGCCCCGGAGCCCAAGGTCAAGAACCGGGAGACCGGTGAGATCGCTCAGGACCGGACGACAGGTAAGACCCTGTACAACGTGAACGTAGCCGTCATCGTGGACGGCAAGCCGGACGCGGTCACAATCGTGGTTGCGGAAGACGGACGCTCTCCGGACCTGGTGCCAGGAATGCCGGTCACCTTCCCCGGGCTCGTCGCTCGTCCCTGGGAGACCAGCAACGGTCACGGCATCAGCTACCGGGCAACCGCTGTCATGGCGGCCACTCCTGTGGCGGCCTCGAACGGTAAGGGCGAATCCCGGTGACCACCGGAGACGCTGCCTCGCTGGTTGGCTTAGCTGCCTTCCTGACCGGACTGCTGGTTCTGCGTCGGATGCGCCCGGCGTGGTACTGGCTGAGCGTCGGAGCCTTGGTGGCACTGGTGCGGGTGCTGATCACCTACCGGTCCGTGATGGAAGCGTGCGGCCTGGCGGAACGACCGACCCGGCTCCGGATCTGGGTGGCCAAGCTGGCCCGCAGGGAACCCAGCAGGATGGTCCCGCGACTGCGGCGAGTGCGGGTCACCCGGACCGGTCTGATTCTTCGGATCAGGATGCAGCCGGGGCAGGAAGTCCACGACTTCGTGGTAGCCGCAGAACGGCTCAGGCACGCGTGGTTCGCCCACGGTGTGCACATCAGGGCCTTCAGGCCTGGGTGGCTGGAAGTCCGGTTGATCGCCTATGACGTCCTGCGCCAGGTGGTCATGCCCCGTGGGATCACGGGCAGTCTCCTGCGGGTGCCCGTGGCACTGCGTTCGGACGGGCTGCCACACGTGCGAGACTTCCGTAAAACCCCTCATGAGCTCGTCATCGGCGCGACGGAATCAGGTAAGTCCGTCTACCTCCGGGGTCTGGTGAAGGAGCTGGCTCCTCAGCCGGTCGCCCTGCTCGGTATCGACTGCAAATGGGGAGTAGAGCTCTCGCCCTTCGCTCCGCGCCTGTCGGCTCTGGCACCCACTCCGGAGGAATCGGCGCTCCTCCTCGATGTGCTGGTCCAGGAGATGACCGACCGCTATGAGCTGATCCGCGCGGCACAATGCCTCTCATCCGGCACGCCCCTCGAAGAGATCGCCTCCGACGTCTGGGGGCTGCCCGAACATCTCCGCCCGGTCCCGCTGGTGCTGATCGTCGATGAAGTCGCCGAGTTGTTCCTCGTCTCCACAGCGGCCGATGAAAAGCGCCGGGACCACATGGTCACCCAGCTGATCCGCCTTGCTCAGCTCGGCCGTGCCGCAGGGATGTACCTCGAAATTTGCGGACAGCGCTTCGGCTCCGAACTGGGCAAGGGCGCAACCGCGCTGCGGGCCCAGCTCTCGGGTCGTGTCTCACACCGGGTCAATGACGAAGGCTCCGCCAAGATGGCCCTGGCCGACGTCAGTGCCGCTGCCGTGCTCGCCGCGACCTCGATCCCTGAGGATCGCCCCGGCGAAGCGGTGGCCGGCGACTCCTCCGGCGGCTGGACAGTGATCCGCAGCCCACTCACCACCTTGCACGAGGCTACGGCGGCCTGCGCCGAGTACGCCCACATGACGCCGGACATTCCAGCCCTGGCCCCCTTCCGCCCGGACTCGACTGAGGTGCCCGTCGAAGCCCCGGCCCCGGTGCTCGAACCCGCGTAACCCCTCCGCTCCATCGGTCGGCGCGACCGTCTCGCGCCAGGTCCCTACCCCATCCATGCCCGCAACCGGACGCAAAGGAGATCAGCAATGTCCCGACGCACAGACGACTACGACCGCAGTGCCCGCATCACGCGGGATGTCTGCGACTACGCCGAGCGGGACGGGGCGGACGTCGAGTTCGCCAGCGTGATCGTTGACTCGATGCTTGAGCAGGGTCGTCGGGAGCGCCGGGGCGAGTACCCGCCCGAGGGTCACGACTACCCCAACCGGGACCGGTGATCGCCATGATCCCTGACCCGGAGGCCAGGTCGGCTGACGACCACCTGCAACATCACCTCGCCTGCCATGTCGGCGACTACCTCTGCAATCCCGAGCACGACCCGGAGTTCGCTGCGGCCCTCTACTCCACCACGGTCGCCGAGTTCGAGGCCAAGGACTGGGGCGCGTACCCGCCCAACGGCCACGGCTACCCCCGTGAGGAACGGTGATCGCCGTGGTGACGCGGAAGACCACCCGCCGGAAGCCCTCGTCAGAGCCGTGCCCGGACTGCACGGCGGGCCAGGTCTCCGAGGCCTTCAAGGTCGGCGGACGAAAGAAGCTCGAAAGCCCCGACCGGCAGCAAGCCATCTGCCTGACCTGCCTCGGTAGCGGCGAAGTCCCCGCCACCGACTGAACCGCCCCTCTCTCGGGGTCGGGTGGCACAGACCCACCCACCCGGCCCCGGCTCCCGACCTGACGCTCGGAAGGAGGACCGTGCGATGAAGCGACTCTCCCACCGTGACCCGGTGCTGGTGCAAGCCGTGATCGCCGGTGCCCTGTCCTTCGCCCACCTCCACGACATCGCCCAAGCCACCGGACAAGACGGCTGGAAAGGCTGGGCCTACCCCATCTCCGTCGACCTGCTTCTGGTCGCCGCATGGCGCCGCCTCCGCTCCGGCCACGGGGTCCGCCTGGCCTGGGTCTGGTTCCTCGTCGCCCTCACCACCTCTCTTGGTGCAAACGTCGCGACCGCCGGATTCCTGGACCTGGCCCACCCCCCGGCATGGCTGCGGATGCTCGTGGCCGGCTGGCCCGCTGCGGCCTTTCTCGGGGGCACCCTCCTAGCCCATACGCCGCAGCCCCTGGCCGCCGAGCCCACACATGAACCCGCCCGGGCTCCTCTTGCCCCGGCCCCGGAGCCAGCACCATCCATCACAGAACCTCAGAAGGTGATCGAGCCGCCGAGGCCGGAGCGGCAAGAACACCAAGAGCCGGACAGCGACCCGCAGCCCGTCAAGCCCGTGCCCGTGGCGCCCCCTGCTGCGCTGGTCGCCCACGCCCGGAAGCTCGCCGACACCCACAAAGCCACCACCGGACAGCCCATCGACATCGACACCCTGCGCGCCCGCCTCGGTGTCCCCGCATCGATGGCCGAAGCCATCGCCACCCAACTGACCTGACCACCACGAAGGGACCACTCATGCGACGCAAGCGCTTCTGGAACCGCGACCGTGTAGGGCAAATCGAGATCGCTACCCACACCGACCGCCTCGGCCGACTCGCCCACACTGCCGCCTGCACCGCCCCCGGCTGCGACTGGTCCGCCGACTACCTCAACCGCGCCGCCGCCGAACTCGCCGCACAGACCCACCGCTGCGACCCCCGCTGACAGCGGAGAAGGAGACACAGCCGTGAACATCCCGCTCTGGTTCGCCATCGCAGTGATCGGCTACCTCGGCATCAAGCTCACCCGCGTGCCCGCCTGGATGGTTGCCGTCCTCCTGATTGCTGGCTTCCTCCTGGCCGGGAGCTTCTTCAGCGGTGCGATTGAAGCCGGAATCAACGGCGGGGCCTCCGTCCTCGGCGGCTCCAAGTAACCAGCCCAGAAAGGACCGATCATGCTCCGACCCCGAGTCCCGACGAACCCGCTCCCCACCACTACGGCACTCACTACGAACATGGAACTCCAGCCGCAACCGGCTCAGGTCATCTGCCAGCACCACGCACAGGCCCCAGCAACTCCCGCTCGTGGGGGAGTGCGCCTCACGGCGGGCGCCACAGTCGCCGCCATCGGCGCGGGCGCGATCGGCGTGCTCGTCATCGGCGCGGTCCTGGTCGGCATGTTCCTGGCCATCTCCATCACGGCTGGCTCGCTTGCCGTCGTCGCCGTGGTCACGCGCTCGATGCTCAACAGCCAGAGCAAGCGCTAAGCGGCCCCCGGGGCGGCCTCTACCGCCAAGTATCCGCCGCCCCGAGGACCCGACCCCCCCCTTCCCGATCACCAAGACCAGCAAAGGGAGACCTCCATCATGCCCGAGCACAACCATGCCAAAACACGCCACTGCCCCCACTGCGGCGGCTTCTCCGCCGTAGCGGTCACCACCGGACAGCGCACCTTGGCCGGGTACCGCGAGACCGTCACCGCCACCTGTCCGGCCTGCCATGGCACCGGCATCGCGCCCCTGGCGAGCCGGATCAAGGCGGGTGCGGCGTGCTGACCTACATCGACTTCTTCTGCGGTGCGGGCGGCTCCTCCTCCGGCGCCGCCGCCGTCCCCGGCGTCCAGCCCGTGCTTGCCGCCAACCACTGGGACCGAGCGATCACCTCACACGCCGCGAACTTCCCCGACGCCGAGCACTTCACCGGAGACCTGCACGACGCGGACGCCGCCCGGTTCCCGGCCGCTGACCTGTTCTGGGCCTCGCCCGAGTGCCCCCAGTGGTCCAACGCCCGGGGCAAGCGACGCGACTTCGACAAGCAACCCGACCTGTTCGGCGAAACCCTGCCGGACGCCGCCGCCGACCGCTCCCGCGCCCTGATGTGGGACGTCCCCCGCTACCTCGACAGCTCCCACCGGCGCGGTCGTCCGGTCCTCGCCGGGGTGGTCGAGAACGTCATCGACGTACGGGCCTGGGACCTGTGGCAGACCTGGCGCGACGACATCCGCAACCTCGACTACGACACCAAGCTGATCGCGCTGAACTCCATGCACGCCCGCCCGGTCACCACCGAATGGGCGCCGCAATCGCGGGACCGCCTCTACCTCGCCTACTGGCATCGCTCGCTCGGCCGGGCCCCCGAATGGGACAAGTGGTTACGACCCCGGGCCTGGTGCTCGGTGTGCGGGGAGACGGTAAACGCGGTACAGGCGTTCAAGAACCCCCGCCGGGACATGGGGCGCTACCGGCAGCAGTACGTCTACCGCTGCCCCCGCGTCTCCTGCCGCAATACCATCGTGGAGCCCGAAGCCCGGCCGGCTGCGGCCGCCATCGACTGGACCTTGCCCGCAGAACGCATCGCCGACCGCACCAAGCCACTCGCCGCCGCCACCCTGCACCGCATCCGAGCAGGACTGGCCAGGTACGGAGCACCGATCCTCTCCCCGGTGGGCGGCACCTGGCGAACGGACGCCGCGCCGGTCACCAGTCCCATGCCCACACGCACCACGCGCGAAAACGACGGCTTGGCCGTACCCGCGCTCCTGGTCCCCGTCGAAGGCCGGGACGGCAAACACGCCGCACCTGCCACAGCGCCCCTGCGCACCCAAACTGCCCGCAACGAGACCGGCCTCGCCTGGGTGCCCTACCTCATCCCACTCCGAGGCGGCGGCGACAAGGAACGCGCCCGCCCCGTCACCGACGCTCTCACCACGGTCACGGCCTCTGGTAACCATCACGGACTCGTCACCACCTCCGGCTTCACACCCCAGGACGCCGCCCTGCTCGTCCCCTACTACGGCAACGGAGCCGCCCGCCCGGCCGACGCCCCCATCGGAGCATTGACCACACATGACCGTTCCGGCCTTGCCACCACCGACACGATCGCGGTGGACGACGTGCGATTCCGGATGTTGGAACCGGGCGAGATCGGCCGCGCCATGGCCTTCGCAGACAGCTACCGCGTGACCGGCAACAAGCGCGAGAAGGTCCGCCAGTACGGCAACGCCGTCACCCCGCCCGTCGCAGAGATTCTCATCTCCGCCCTCGTCGAAGCCGTCACCGGCGCCCCTCGCGAACGCCAGGAGGTGACCCGATGACTACTCACTCCGCCCGCGCCCTGACCGTGCCCCAGCCCTGGGCGAGCTGCATCGCCCACGGCACGAAGAGGGTCCTGAACCGACCCCAGCCCACCGACTACCGGGGCCCCATCCTCATCCACGCCGGACACACCACCGACCACCGCGCGTGGAACGCACCCCTGGCTCGTCCGTTCGTGCGGCGCCCGCAGCCCGCCGCCGCCATCGTCTCCGTGGCTTGGCTCAACGACTGTCATGCCTATGACGGATACTGCACCCTTTGGTCCGGCCGTGGCCTCTGGCACTGGCGTCTGACCAACGTCACCCCGCTGCCCAAGCCAGTGCCCTGGTCCGGTACCTCTGATCATCTTTGGCTGCCCCCGGCGCCCTTGCTGACCAACCCCCGCATCGTCGACGCGTTGGAGACGACGGCCCGTGCCTGACCTCCTCGACCCGACCACCCTGGGCGACCTGCTCAGGGTGGCTTCGGCCCCAGACTTCCGCCGATGGCAGGAACAGATCCGCCGTACCGGAGGCTGCGCCGACCCGGTCCACCTCCGAGGCTGGACGGTCACCCAAGACGGCACCACCGGCGAGATTCTCCACCGGTACAACACCGCCCATGAACCCGGCGGACGACTCCGCATCGCCTGCGGCAACCGCCGCGCCTCCCGCTGCCCCTCCTGCGCCTGGCTCTACGCCGGGGACACCTACCACCTCATCCGCGCCGGACTCGTCGGCGACGAAAACAAGAACATCCCCGGCAGCGTCCGTGACCGACCCCGGGCCTTCATCACCCTCACCGCTCCCTCCTTCGGCCCCGTCCACAACCAGCCCACCACCGGCCGCTGCCGCTGCGGCATCCACCACCGGGACGGCAACCCCGACCTGGGCACCCCGCTCGACCCGGAAACGTACGACTACGCCGCCGCCGTGATGTTCAACAACCACGCCGGAGATCTCTGGGCCCGCTTCACCCGGCGACTCCGTCGCGAGATCGCTCTACGCGCCGGGATCACCCAGCGCGAGTTCCCGTGGTACCTGCGGATCTCGTTCGGCAAGGTCGCCGAATTCCAGAAACGGGGAGCCGTTCACTTCCACGCCGTCATTCGGCTCGACGGACCAGACCTCTGCCCCGACGCGCTGCCCTCCTGGGCCACCCTCGATCTGCTCACCGACGCGATACACGCTGCCGCCTCGCACCCCTACACCACGGTCAAAGTCCCGCCGAACCCCAAGGCGGGCTACCCCGACGGGTGGTCCCTGCGCTGGGGCACCCAGATCGACATCCGACCTATCCGGGCCTTCGACGCCGGGACCGACATCACGGAACGAGCCGTCGCGTCCTACGTCGCCAAGTACGCAACAAAAGCCGCCGAGACCACCGGCACCCTGGACCGACGCATCGGCGAACTCGCCGAACTCGACCGTCACCAGGTCTCCGCCCACGCCCGCCGACTGATCCGTGCCTGCTACGACCTCGACCAGGCGTACCCCGACCGCCGGCTGTGGGCCTGGGCCCACATGCTTGGCTTCCGAGGCCACTTCTCCACCAAGTCCCGCCAGTACTCCACCACCCTCGGCGCCCTTCGCCAGACCCGCGCCGACTACCGCGCCACCCAGCAACGCCAAGCCCTCGGCCTGCCCGAGTACGACCCGGACGCCGTACTCGTCCTCGCCGACTGGCAGTACGCGGGCCACGGTCACACCCCCGGCGAATCCGCCCTCGCCGCCAGCATCGCCGAAGACATCCGCACCAACCGCGAAACCGCCCGCGAAGCACTCAGCGATCTACACGACCAGGAAGGAGACACCCCATGACCGCCGCAACCGCTGAGCTGCTGACCGTGCGGGAGGTCATGGCGCGGCTCAGGCTCGGGCGTTCCAAGGTCTACGACCTGATCCGTTCCCACCGCCTCATGTCGATCAAGATCGATGGCGCCCGCCGTATCCCCGTCGACGCCGTCCAGGACTTCATCCTCCAGCAGATGGAGGAGGCTGCCTGATGGCTGGCCAACGCAAGCGAAACCCCAACGGCGCGGGAACGATCACCAAGCGCAAAGACGGCAGGTATCAAGCGGCGGTCTACGTGCTCCAGCCGGATGGGACCCGCGCACGCAAGTTCACCTACGGCAAGACCTGGGCCGACTGCGATGTCAAGCGTCGGGAACTGCTCACCAAGGTTGCGAGCGGCGTACCCGTACCCACCCGGTCCGCAAAACTTTGCGAGTGGCTGCCGTACTGGCTGGACAACATCGTCAAGCCCCGCCGGAAGCGCACGACATACGCGAAGTACGAGATGCACGTACGGCTCTACCTGATCCCCCAACTCGGCAAGAAGACCTTGGAGCGACTCGGCGTGCGGGACGTCAGAAAGGCTCTCGCAGAGATCGCCAAGGCCACGACCGCAGCAACCGCCAAGGAGTCACACCGGGTGCTTCGGTCGGCTCTGTCAGCGGCCTGTCGTGAGGAACTGATCGCGCGCAATGTGGTCAAGCTGGTCGAGCCCCCGAAGGCGGACACCTACGAGAGTCAACTCTGGACACTGGACCAGACGTTGCGCTTCGTCCTCACCGCTCGCCGCGATCCGCTTTACGCGGCCTTCATGCTGGCGGTCTGCCTGGGTCTGCGTCGTGGTGAGCTGGTCGGCCTGCGGTGGCAGGACATCGACTTCGACAGTCGGACCCTGCAAGTACGCAAGCAGCGTCAGAGGGCCATGGGCGAGAACTACGAGGACGACACGAAGAACCGTCGCAAACGCACGCTCCCGCTACCAGCGCTCTGCATCGCTCCCCTGCGCTGGCAGCGGATGCGGCAGCAAGCCATGCGAATCAAGGCGGGTGACTCCTGGCAGGAGACAGATCTTGTGTTCACCACTCGTACCGGTCGGCCGATCGAGGGCAGTAACGTCCTGCGTTCCTTCTACCGGCTGACCGCCAAAGCCGGGCTGCCTCGCATCCGTGTGCACGATGCTCGACACGGTGCCGCCACTCTTCTCGCCGTTGGCAACGTGCACCCTCGCGTGGCCATGGAAATCCTCGGGCATAGCAAGATCAGTGTGACCATGGAGATCTACACTCACGTGCCGGATGAGCTGAAGCGCGAGGCGGTCGCTCACATGGATCGGATGCTCGGTCGCCACCGGCGTTGATGTCATCTGCGGATGTCAAAGAGCCCCCAGCCGTGATCGACTGGGGGCTTTCGCACTGGTGGGCACAGACGGATTTGAACCGCCGACATCCGCTTTGTAAGAGCGGCGCTCTACCGCTGAGCTATGCGCCCTGGCACGAAAGGACAGCCTACCTTGCCCCACCCCGGTGCTCGCAAACCCGGCCTCCGGGCCATGGGGGTGCCGGCACCACCCCCGATTCGGCAGTGGTGCTAGCACCACCCCCGATTCGGCAGCTGGCTGCATCCCCGGGGAAGGGCATCGCTCCTACGATCATCCATGCAGGTCAGAGCGTACGAACCTTGATCGGAGACCACCATGCCGTCCCGTTGCCGCCGCGCCGTCCGCATCTCGGCCCTCGCCGGCGCAGCCCTGCTCGCGAGTGCGGCGCTCTCCGGCTGCGGAACGACCGACGCCGACAGCGCCGCTCCGGAGGAGAAGACGTTCTCGGTCAGCGGCCACGAACTCGTCGTGGACTCGGACAACTCGGCCATCGAACTGCTCCCGGCGAGCGGCGGCGGCAAGGACATGAAGGTCACGCGGCGGTTCGACGGATGGGCCCTGGGCGGGTCGGCCGGGGTGTCGTGGGAGATGACGGACGGGAAGACCCTGAAGCTGCGCATGCGGTGCAAGGGGATCACCGTGGGATGCGAGGCCAAGCACCGGATCGAGGTGCCGCGCGGCGTCGCCGTCACGGTCAAGGACCGCAACGGCGCGATCGAGGCGCGGGGCTTCGAGACCGCCCTGAAGGTCGACGCGGACAACGGCGCGGTGGACGTCCGGGACTCCAGCGGGCCGCTCGAACTCAGCACGTCCAACGGACAGATCACCGCCGAGGGCATCCGCTCGCGCAAGGTGTCGGCCACCACGTCGAACGGGGCGATCCGCATCGCCGCCCAGCAGGTGCCGGACCGGATCGAGACCCGGTCCGACAACGGCGCCACCCGCATCACCGTGCCCCGCGCCGGATACAAGGTCGTCACCGGCTCCGGCAACGGCCGGACCAAGGTCGACGTGCCCCGGGACGACGCCTCCGGGCACACGGTCACCGCCCGCAGCGGCAACGGCGCGATCGACATCCGCACCGGCGGCTGACCGGCCCGGCCCGTGTATTCCCTGCGGCCGGATGGGAGAATGGCACCCGGCCTGGGGAGATCCATCGGGAGAGGGCAAGTGACGGCGACGTTCACACGTACGGTGACGGCTGCGGCCCGCGAGAGCCTCGCGCTCGTCCTGCTGCCCCTTCCCCTCCTCGTCGCCGCCGTGGCGACCGCGCCCGCCGCCTTCACCGGGGGCGGTACGCGCCGCTGGGGCCGGGGCCGGGGCGAGAGCCAGCGGGCGGAGGCGCAGGCAGCGAAGGACGCGGCGGCCGCCGCCTTCTACGAGCTGGACACCGCACAGCGCGAGCTGCGGATCTCCATCGAGACGATCACTGCCGTCGACCCCTCGCCGGCCGCCCGCAAGGCGGCCGCCGACTTCGAGGCGTTCGGGCGGCGCGTCGACGAGGTCTCCAGCACCTACATCACCGCCGTCGACGCGCACGACCTGGACCGCGACGACCTGGACGGCGCGGCCGCCGGCCGGGCGCGCGCCGACCTGGCGAAGGCCAAGGACGAGCTCGTACGGGCCAAGGCCGACCTGGAGCGGTTCGGGCAGAGCCTGGGCTCCCTGCTGACACGGGCCGAGAACCAGCTGGCGCAGGTCGCGCCCGCCGTGGAGCGGGCCCGGCAGGGGCTGCTCGCCGCCAGTAACGCCCTGGACGCCGCCCGTGCGACCGGGCTCAAGGCCGACGACCTCGCCGCGCGGCTGGCCGGGCTCTCCCCCGAGCTGACCAAGCTCAACCAGGGCGCGGGCCGGCACGGGGTGCAGGAGACCGTGGTGCGGGCCGAGCGCGTGCAGCGGGAGGCGGAGGCGATCCGCAGCGAGGCCGAGCAGCTGCCGCAGAGAGCGGCGGAGACCGACAAACGGCTCGTCTCCCTGCGGACCCGCGCGCAGGCGCTGACCACGCGCGCGGCGGGCGTCGCCCCCGTCCTGAGCGAGCTGCGGCGCCGCTACACCGCCGCGTGCTGGCAGGACCTGCAGCAGGTGCCGGAGGAGGCGGAGCGCGCGGTCGCGCTGGCGGAGCAGCGGCTGGGCGAGGCCCGGGCGGCCCGGGACGAACAGCGCTGGGCGGACGCCACCTCGCTGCTGGCCACGGTCCGGGCGCTGCTCAACACCACGGACGAGGACGTCTCGGCCGCCGGTGACCGGCTGCGGCGGCTGGACGAGGTGGCGTTCGACCACCACAAGGAGGTCGAGCGGACCCGCTTCGCCATCCGCGACGCCCAGCGGCTCGCGATGGCCGGGCGCAGCACGCCCGATCCGCGCCACGCACGCCCGCTCGACGAGGCGGTGGACCGCCTGGAGCGGGCGGTCGGCGGCCTGGAGGGCCGGCATCCGGACTGGTGGCACTTCCTGACCGAGACGGAGGCCGTTCGCCATTCGGTGGCCCGTGTGGTGCAGGAGATCCGTGAGGAGCGCGGGAAATCCAACCCGTCCGGGGGCGGCTCCCAGCAGTAGCCGGAGGAGCTCAAGGGCACCGTGCGAAGCGCGGTCCGGGGGCCTGGGGGCGTAGCCTCCCCGGACCGGGACGGCGTAGCCTCCCCGGTCCGGGACGGCGTAGCCTCCCCGGTCCGGGAAGGGGCGGGTGAGGCGGGTAGGGCGGGTAGGGGGAAAGCACCCCCGGGCTCCCCTGGCTAAGCTGCCCCCATGCCCCGTTACGAATACCGCTGCAAGCCCTGCGGCAGCACCTTCGAGCTGAACCGCCCCATGGCCGAGTCGTCGGCCCCCGCCACCTGCCCGGACGGGCACACGGACACCGTCAAGCTGCTCTCCACCGTCGCCGTCACCGGCACGGCGGGTGCTGCGCCCGCCCCTCAGCCGGCCGGTGGCTGCTGCGGGGGCGGCGGCTGCGGCTGACCCCGCGACAGGGCGTCACCGTCAGCCCACCCGGCGCGCCAGGGTCAGGCCGTCCGCGACGGTCAGCATGACCGACTCCATCCGCCGGTCCGCGGCCGCGTGCTCGTTGAACGCCCTGATGTGCGCGCCCGGACCGCTCGTCACGGCCGGGTCGGCGGCCTGGCCCATGAACAGGACGTTGTCCACGACGATCAGGCCGCCGGGGCGCAGCCGGGGCACCAGCTGCTCCCAGTAGTCGATGTAGCCGTCCTTGTTCGCGTCGAGGAAGGCCAGGTCGACGTGCGGCTCGGCGGGCAGGGCGCGCAGCGACTGAAGGGCGGGCGCGATGCGCAGGTCGATGCGGTCCGCCACCCCGGCCTTCGCCCATGCCTCGCGGGCGTGGGCCGTCCACTCCTGCGAGATGTCCAGGGTGATCAGCCGGCCGTCGGCGGGCAGCGCCTGCGCCATGGCCAGGGCGGACAGCCCGGTGAAGGTGCCGACCTCCACGACCTGCCGGGCGCCGGTGAGCCGGACGAGGAAGGCCAGCAGCGGGGCCTGCTCCTGGGCCACCTGCTTGATCGCCTCATCGGGGAAGAGGGCGTGGGTGGACTCGACCAGGGCGCGCTGCACGGGGTCGAGGGGCGGGTTGTGGGCGAGCACGTACGCGTACAGCTCGGGGGTGAGCGGAGCGCTCTTGGTCTCGGGCACGCGATCTCCTCGTCGACTCGTCGGAGGGCAACGGAGTTGAAGGACACGGTGACGCGTCCCCGAGAGTAGTGCCTCGCGGTGCGGGCACGGCCGCGGCGGCTACCGCCCCGCGAACGCCCGCAGGATTTCCTCCCCCGCCGCCACGCCCCGCGTCGGGAGCGCGGTCACGTGCGGGGCGCTCCAGCCCACGTCGGCCAGCTCGCCGTGGCCCGGCCGCCAGGCGCGGTCGGCGGCCAGCAGCAGATCGGCGTCCAGCAGCGAGTCACCGGCGGCGAGCACCTCGGTCGCGTCCGTGCGGCGCGCCACTTCCGCCATCGCCGCGCTCTTGGTGAGCGGCTTGGGCACGGCGTAGACCTTGCGGCCCTGCAGCGAGACCGTCCAGCCCCGTTCGCCGGCCCATACGGCCAGCTCCTTCACCCAGGCGTCGGGCAGCAGCTGCCGGTCGACGACGAGGTACGCGAACAGGTCCGCGGCCGTGCGCGCCTTGAGCAGCCACGCCGGGTCGGCCGTCCGCACCAGGCGCTCGTGGACCTCCTCCAGCGAGGCGCACTCGGCGGCCAGCGACCGGCGCACCCGCGCACGCCAGCCGAGGTCGGGCTCCCCGTGGACGAGCACCTCCCCGCCGTTGGCGCAGATCGCGAACTCGGGTGCGGGCCCGGGCAGGTGGATGCGGCGGTACTGCTCGGGCGTGCGGGTGGTGGTGGGGACGAAGGTGACGGTGCGGGCGAGCTCGGCGAGCAGCGCTGCGGCGGCCTCCGTCATGTAGGAGAGCGGCTTCTGTTCGTACATCTCCACGCACAGCAGGCGGGGCGCCTGCGCGTCCGGCATGGACAGGGCCAGTGCGGCGGTGGAGTAGATGAGCGTGCGGTCGAGGTCGCTGGCGACGAGCGTGCGGGCGGCGGTCACTGTGCGGCCACCGCCTTGCCGTCGGCGCCGGTCGCGCCCCGGGTGAAGCGGGGGTGGATCAGGCCCACGCAGCTGTACGGCAGGCCCTCCACCTCCTCGACCGGCACACCCCGCTGCGCGGCCAGCAGCCGCACATGGTCCAGGTCGGCTCCCACGCTGCGCTGGGCGAGGATCTTCCAGGGGACGCGGCGCAGCAGCACGCGTGTGGTCTCACCGACGCCCGGCTTGACGAGGTTGACGTCGTGGATGCCGTACTCGTCACTGATGCGCTCGACCGCCGCCCACCCGGCCCAGGTGGGGGTGCGGTCCGCGGCGGCCATCTCCTTGACGTCGAGGGCGACGTCCTGTCCGACCTCGGCGAAGCGGGCGGTGACGGTGTCGAGGAAGGAGCGGGAGACGTCGGCGTCCGCCAGCTCCCGGTAGTACTTCGCGCCGTGGAAGTCGTGCGGCCCCACGAGGTCCGCGCGCAGCACCGTGCGGGAGATCAGGCCCGAGACGGTGGAGTTGAGGCAGGCGGAGGGGATGAGGAAGTCGTCGCGCGTGCCGTAGGTCTCCACGCAGTGGCCCGGATCGGCGAGCACGGCGATGCGCGGGTCGAAGCCGGGGCCCCCTTGGCCGGGCCGATGGGCCGCGAGGGCGTCGGCGAGTTCGCGGGTGATCGCGCCCTTGCCCGTCCAGCCGTCGACGAAGACGACGTCGGAGGGGTCGTGGTGAGCGGCCAGCCAGCGCAGGGCGTTGGGGTCGATGCCCCGGCCCCGCACGATGGACACGGCGTAGTGCGGCAGGTCCAGACCGTGCGCGTGCCGCGCCCAGCGGCGCATCAGCACCCCTACGGGCGTGCCGGCCCGGGCCAGCGACACCAGGACGGGCCGCGGCGTCCGCTCGGCCAGCACGGTCTCGGTGACCACGCCGACGGCCCGTGCAACGCGGGCCGCGGAGGACTCGAGAGCCGAGTGGTAGAGCGCCTGGTAGCGCTCGCTGGGCTGGTACTCGACCGGCAGCGACTCGGCGTAGTGTGCGCCGCCGCTCTGGATGGCCTCCTCCCGCTCCTCGGTGGGCGCCTCGAGGTCCACGGCGGAGAGGTCCTGCAGCAGCCAGCCGACGTCCTCGGAGTCGTACGAGGAGAAGGCGGGGCCGCGGAGGGGTTCGGGCATGGGTGGGGCAGCCTCGGGGGTGTAGGAGGGGATGACGGCGAGCAGCAGGTGGCCGGTGTGCGGGCCGAGCACGTCCAGCAGGCCGCCCGGCGCGTGCAGTTCGGGGGTGTCCACCGTGGAGTCGACGACCACGACGACGGCGTCGAAACGGCCGCCCGCGACGTTGTACGCGTACCGCTCGCCTTCGTGCGTGGAGAAGGTGAGCCGCGACCGGATCGCGTAGCCGGGGTCGTCGACGGCGAGGACGGGCGAACGGGTGGTGGTGGAGAACCGCACGTCGGCGAGCGCGGGTTCGAGCGCCTGCGCGAGCCGCAGCGGCGCGTACATCAGCTCCTCGTTGCCGAGGACGAGGACGCGCTCGGTGCCTGCCGGGAGGGCGTCGCGGACACGGGCCGCCATGCGCGGCAGCGCGGCTTCCAGGCGCGTCCGGTGCGTGGGGGTGAAGCCGTGGCGGCCGCCGTCGGGCAGGCCGGCGGGCCAGCCGAGGCCGACGCGGGCCGTCAGCTGCGGTGGGCCCGGCACCGCCGAACCGGACGGCAGGGGGCTGAGCACCGTTGCGGCGGGGACAAGAGCCCCTGGCCCGCCCCTTCCCGAAACCGGGGCTCCGCCCCGGACCCCGGGGGCCCGGGGGCTTGCCCTCGGTTTCGGGAAGGGGCGGGCCAGGGGACTGTTCTCCGCCGCAGCGGCGCTGGGCCCCGACGGCGCGGTCCGGCGGTCATCACCGGCCGGGACCGGTGACGCCTCGTACCGGGCGACCAGCTCCCGCCCCCGTTCCAGCACCCCCGCCGGCAGGCGCACCGTGCCCTGGGCGAGCGCGATCAGGTCCACACGGGCACCCAGCTCGTCCGCGAACTCCTCCAGACGGGCCCGGTCCCGGGCCGACCGCATGTCGACGAGGGCGACGACCACGTACCGCTCACGCGGGAAGCGCGCGTGCAGCGCCGCGATCGTGTTCAGGACCGTCCGCCCCGTCGAGAACTCGTCGTCGACGAGCACCAGCGGGCCGTCGCCCGAGAAGAACCGCGGATCCTCCGGCAGCAGCAGGTGCGACGTGGCGTGGCTGTGCTCCTCCTCGAAGCCGCCCACCGGGGCGACGCCCGGCACCTCGCGGCGCGTGGAGTGCAGGCAGGGCGCGAGGCCGATGCCGTCCGCCACCGCGTGGCCCAGGCCCGTGGCGGTCTCGGCGTAGCCCAGCACGACCGCCCGCGCGGCGTCCGCCTCGCCCAGCAGCTCCCGCACCCGGCGGCCGAGGCCGGCCCCGGCCTCGTACACGACACCGGGGCGCTGCGGCACGTGCTTGCCCAGCACGTTGGAGACGAGCAGGTGCGCCCGCTTGGGGTTGCGGCGCAGCGCCAGGCCCAGCAGCTCCGGCAGCCGGGCGTCACCCTCCAGCCCGACGCCCAGCCGCCGCGCGACCCACTGTCCCGACCACACCACGGGCGAACTCTCCTTCATCGTGGAACTCATACGTCCTGCAATCCCGCGGCCAGCAGCTCCACGAAGCTCACATTCTCCCGGGCGACGCCGAACACCTCGGCACGCAGCACGGTCCGCTCGGCCCAGGCGCGGTGCGGTTTCACTTCGTTCATCTTGTTCGTATAGGCGGAGCGCAGTACTCCACCACCGTCGCGTTCCGGCCGCAGGATGTCCTGGGCGTCGCTGAACTCCTCGTGGCTGACGACGGACAGCGCATGCACGGGGGCGACGTGCGAAGGGTGGATGCAGGTCTTGCCCTGCAGGCCGTTGGCGCGGTCCAGCTGGATCTCGCGCAGGAGGCCGTCCATGTCGTGCTCGATCAGGGCGGTGCGCAGGGCCTCGGCGGGGCCGGCGAAGGGGCTGCGGCGCAGCTGGGGCTTGAACATCCGCTCGGGCTGCGGGAAGTACTCCCAGACCGGGCCGGTGACGGTGAAGCCGCTGCCGTCGGCGCGGCCGAGGACGTTGACGACGTCGGCGATGACGGAGGCGACGATCTGGACGTCGTACGCGGTCATGTCGGGCGCCCGGCGCAGCCCGTAGGCGGAGCAGAAATCGGTCACGCCCAGCCGCAGTGCCAGCACGCGGTCGCGGTACTTGTCGACGGCCCGGGCGATGCCGGCGAGGGTCTCGGTGCGGGTCTCCAGGTGCAGCAGTTCCGGCGATTCGAGCACGGGCATGGCGAACAGCCGCCGCCCCGAGGCCGTCTCCGCTTCGGCGAGCGCCTCAAGGAACGGAAGCCCTCGCTCCTCGGTGAACTTCGGCAGTACGAATCCGGACAGCAGCCGCCCGGCGGGGCCGAGCCGCCGCACGAGGTCGGTGATCTGCGCGGGCCGGCGGACCCGGATGAACAGCAGGGGGAGCCCGCCCCCCGCCTCCTTCTCGGCGTCGGCCAGCTCGGTGAACCGGCGGACCAGGTTCTCCTCGGCGCCGACGACGTCCGCGTCGCCGATGGAGTCCTCCAGGCACAGGACCATGGAGACCACCCCGCGTCGCGCCTGCTTCACGACGTCCACGGCGAGCGTGGTGCGCGTGGCGGGGCTGTAGAGCGTGGCACCGAGGGCGGCTGCGAGCGTACGGGCGGGGGAACCGGCGGTGAATTCACCCGGCTCCTTATGGAACAGCCCACTCCGCACCGCAGGCGCAAGGTGTCCGAAATGCCTCATTGCTCTCCCCGAATGCCACAGCCTGGGCGCCTTCCCCCCGGCCCGGCCGGCGCGGAAGTGTGGCCGATTATCGTACGTCCGGGAGTGGGTCAAGAGTTCCCCAATTCCGTTAAAAGCTCATGACCAGCGCGGATCCATCCGGTAAGTGATCGAGTGGCGCGAGAAGGCCCGGTCGCCCCCTGCGTTGTCCCCGGGCCGCACGGGAGGGCAGGATTGCGGGCATGACGCACGCGATGCTGAAGGGGTCGAACATCCCGCTGGACGCCCCGACCGTGCGGGCCGTACTGCGCTGGACTCCCGGCCCGGGCGTCCCGGACGTGGACGCCTCCGCCCTCCTGCTGGGCGACGAGGGCCGTGTGCGCTCGGACGAGGACTTCGTCTTCTACAACCAGCCCCGCCACCCCTCCGGCCTGGTCCGGCACCTGCCCAAGAAACGACTGGCCGAAGGGGCGACGGACTCGGTCGAGGCCGACCTGTCGGCGCTGGACGCCTCCGTGGCGCGCGTCGTGCTCGCGGCCTCGGCCGACGGCGGGCCCTTCGGGCTCGTCCGGGACCTGTGCGTGCTGCTGTACGACTCGGCGCGCGGCGGCACGGGAACGGCCGAGGTGGCGCCCATCGCGCGCTTCGACGTACGGGCCGAGACGGGCGACGAGACCGCGATGCTCTGCGGCGAGCTCTACCGGCGCGGGGACGGCTGGAAGTTCCGTGCGCTCGGCCAGGGGTACGCCTCGGGTCTCGTGGGACTGGCCACGGAGTTCGGCATCTCGGTCGAGGAGCAGGAGGGGCCGGAGGAGCCCGGCGGCCGTCCGGACGGAACGGGCGGCACAGGCGGGCGCGAGCAGGCGGCCGCCGCCCCGGACGCCGCACCCGAGTCCGTAGCCCTCACGCCCCGGGCCCAGACGCCCTCCCCCTCCCCAGCATCCGCATCCGCATCCGGCTACGCCTATCCGCCGCCGCCCTCCGCACCGCCCGTCGTTCCACCGCCCTCGCAGCCCGTGCCCCTGCCCGGAGCCACGCCGGAGCCCGCCTACGGCTATCCGCAGTACCCGCCGGCCCCGGCGGCCCAGCCGTCGTACGGCTACCCGCAGCAGCACCGGACACCGCAGACGCCCCAGCCGTCCTATGGCTACCCGCAGCAGCCCGCACCCGACCCGGCCTTCCGACTGCCCCCGCAGGGACCGCAGTTCCAGCCGCAGTTCCAGCCCGGCCGCTGACCCGGTGCCGGCCCCCGGCCGGCACCGGCCCCTCAGCCCCTCAGCCCCTCACACCTTGCTCTTGTAACCCCGCCCCCACTGCAGCCCCCACCCGTAGAGCCGGTCCAGCTCCGACTGGAAGCCGTACACGTACTTCATCTCGCGCCGCACGACGATCTCGCCCTTGATGTTCTCGATCAGCACCACCGCGCAGGAGCGCGCCTCGGGAGCGCGCTCGTCGAGCGCGACCTCCAGGCGCGGGCCGTTGCCGGGGTAGAGCGTCACCGTGGCGTGCGTGCGGTCGAACGCCGGGGTGCCGTCGTAGATGTAGACGAAGACCAGCAGCCGCTTGATCTGGTCGCGGTGGTCCATGTTGATGTAGATCGTCTCGCCCGATCCCGACCCGAACCGGTCGTCACCGCTGAGCTGAACATACGGCGGCGAGTTGACGCTGCCGAGTATGTTCCCGAGCGGCTGGACTACGCCCTTGGAACCGTCCTGCAGCTCGTACATACAGGCGAGGTCGAGGTCGACATTGACCATGGCCGGGCCCTGCGCCTGTACGACCTGCGGGGTGAACTTGCGCAGCGGGTGCCGCAGCCCGGCGACGAACGAGGGGCGCTCGTCGAAGTCCGAGGTACGCATCCGCCAGGACAGGTTGACGCGCAGGTTTCCGGTGACCGCACCCTGTTTGGTCAGCGAGAACGTGGGACGTCGCTTGGTCAGTTCGACAGCGCCACTGGCGCCGCCGACGTCGAATTGGCGCGCGGCGGCGCTCCCCCAGTTCCCGAAGAGCTTCTCCCAGATCGCCATTGCCGTTACCCCCACCACTTCGAGCACACATGCCACGGGGCGGCCGCGAGGATGATCCTCGCGACCGCCCCGGTGAGAGCGTTCCTCAAATGTGCCGGGGTCACACCCCGGACGACACCTCGGCCTTCGCACCGGATCCGTCGCCGGGCCCGGCCTCCTTGCGGTTGCGCACGATGGAGGACAGGAACGACAGGCCGATCAGCACGACGCCGACGAGGCCGGTGATGACGTCGTTGATCTCGTACTTGATGGTGATCAGCAGGATGACGGCGAGCGCGCCGATGGCGTAGTGCGCGCCGTGCTCCAGGTACACGTAGTCGTCCAGGGTGCCCTTGCGGACGAGGAAGACCGTGAGGGAGCGGATGTACATCGCGCCGATGCCCAGACCAAGGGCCATCTCGAAGATGTCGTTGGTGATGGCGAAGGCGCCGATGACACCGTCGAAGGAGAAGGACGCGTCGATGACCTCGAGGTAGAGGAACATGAAGAACGCGGCCTTGCCGGCCAGGCCGACGACCGAGCCGCCGCTCTTCCTCGCGGCCTGCTCCTCGGCCTCCTCGTCCTCCTCCGCCTCTTCGAGACGGTCCTCGAAGAATCCGGAGACGCCGCCGACGACCAGGTACGTCACCAGGCCGCCGATGCCGGCCAGCAGCACGGTCGCGGCCTTGTCGATCGTGCCCTCACCGCCGTGCACGGGGACGGACGTGGCGACGGTGGTGGCGGCGACCATCAGGACGACGAGCGCGACGACCGTGGAGAGCGTCTCCAGCTTGCCCAGCCGCGCCAGCGGCTTCTCCAGCCACGCCAGCCACTTGATGTCCCGGTCCTCGAGGATGAAGTCCAGGAAGATCATGAGCAGGAAGATGCCGCCGAAGGCGGCGATCGCCGGGTGGGCGCTGGTGACCAGCTGCTCGTAGCGGTCATGGTCCTGGATGGCGACCTTGACCGCCTCGATCGGCCCCAGCTTGGCGGTGATGGCCACGATGACGACCGGGAAGACGAGCCTCATGCCGAAGACGGCGATGAGGATGCCGAACGTCAGGAACATCTTCTGCCAGAACGGGTTCATCTTCCGGAGGATTCCGGCGTTGATGACCGCGTTGTCGAACGAGAGCGAGATCTCCAGGACGGAGAGGATCGCGACGATCGCCAGCCCCTGCCACCCCCAGAGGACGCCGGCCAAGGCCAGGCCGGCCGCCGTGATGGCGAACGACCAACCAAAGGTTTTCAGGAGCACTGGCTACCCAATCCTTCGCTGTTCGGGATGACCGCGCGGACGCGGCTTTACGAAACGTTGACCCCGAAGTCTAGGGCGATGCCTCGCAGCCCCGACGCGTACCCCTGTCCCACGGCCCGGAACTTCCACTCGCCGCCGTAGCGATAAACCTCTCCGAAGATCATCGCCGTTTCGCTTGAGGCGTCCTCGCTGAGGTCGTAGCGGGCGAGCTCGGTGCCGTCGGCCTGGTTGACGACGCGGATGTAGGCGTTGCTGACCTGGCCGAAGCTCTGGCCGCGCACATCGGCCTCGTGAATGGAGACCGGAAAGACGATCTTGTCGCAGGCGGCCGGCACCTTGGTGAGGTCGACCAGGATGGACTCGTCGTCGCCGTCACCCTCACCGGTGAGATTGTCACCTGTGTGTTCGACGGAGCCCTCGGGGCTCGTGAGGTTGTTGTAGAAGACGAAGTACTCGTCCCCCAGCACCCGGCCCGCGGCGCACAACAGCGCGCTGGCGTCGAGGTCGAAGGGGGCCCCCGTGGTGGAGCGCGCGTCCCAGCCGAGCCCGACGGTGACATTGGTGAGGTTCGGCGCGGCCTTGGAGAGGGAGACGTTGCCTCCCTTGGCGAGCGTGACACCCATGATCTTGGTCCTCCCCGAGTTGAGTTGTGTCGCCGTGCGCGTCCGGCGCCGCACTCCCGGAGAGGGTGTGCGGCGCCGGAACGCGTCGGCAGCCTGCGTCGGCCGTCAGACGTTCACGCCGAAGTCCTGCGCGATGCCGCGCAGGCCCGAGGCGTACCCCTGCCCGATGGCCCGGAACTTCCACTCGGCGCCGTTGCGGTACAGCTCGCCGAAGACCATGGCGGTCTCGGTCGAGGCGTCCTCGCTGAGGTCGTAGCGGGCGAGCTCGGTGCCGTCGGCCTGGTTCAGGACGCGAATGTAGGCGTTGCGGACCTGGCCGAAGCTCTGCTGGCGGGTCTCGGCCTCGTAGATGGAGACCGGGAAGACGATCTTGTGCACGTCCGCCGGGACACCGGCCAGGTTGACCTTGATGACCTCGTCGTCGCCTTCGCCCTCACCGGTGAGGTTGTCACCCTGGTGCTCGACGGAACCGTCGGGGCTCTTGAGGTTGTTGAAGAAGACGAAGTTCTGGTCGTTGGCGACCTTCCCCTGGTCGTTCGTCAGCAGGGCGCTGGCGTCCAGGTCGAAGTCCGTACCGGTGGTGGTACGGGCGTCCCAGCCGAGACCGACGACGACCGCGGTCAGGTTCGGGGCCGCCTTGGTCAGCGAGACGTTGCCGCCCTTGCTGAGACTGACTCCCACGAGTCCTCCATTGGTTCGAGGGGCCAGGCGAGTCCCGAGCCCCCGGTTGTGCGATGGCATCCGATCAACGTTTTGATCCTAGTGACCGGTTCCCACCGATTACAGGGTCTTGCGACAAGGACGCACAGGTCGCCCGCCAGGGTTGCCCCGGGCGTCACAGCAGTGCACTCAGAGCGCGGCGAGCGCCTTGGTGTACTCGTTCAGGTCACGCGCGTCGGGCAGGCCGTTGACGATCGTCCAGCGGACGACGCCCTCCTTGTCGATGATGAAGGTCCCGCGCACCGCGCAGCCCTTCTCCTCGTCGAAGACCTCGTAGGCGCGGCTGACCTCGCCGTGCGGCCAGAAGTCGGACAGCAGGGGGTACTCCAGGTTCTCCTGCTCCGCGAAGACGCGCAGGGAGAAGGGCGAGTCGTTGGAGACGGCCAGCAGCTGCACGTCGTCGTTGGCGAACTGCGGCAGCTCGTCGCGCAGGGCGCACAGCTCGCCGGTGCACACACCGGTGAAGGCGAAGGGATAGAAGAGCAGGACGACGTTCTTCCGGCCCCGGAAGTCGGAGAGCCGGACGGTCTCGCCGTGCTGGTTCCTCAGCTCGAAGTCAGGGGCCTTGGTGCCGGCGTCGATCGCCATGATGCGCATCCCTCTCTCGACGGCGCCGGCGCGAAGGGGGCGTGCGCCCCCGGCCTCCGGCGCAGGTAGGCGGCCAGTGTGTCACTGCGCGCCGGGGCGCGATGCACCGCGCCCCCCTGCAGCGGTGCTGCAGGGGGGCGCGGTGGTGGTCTCCGGCGACGGCCGGATCACGGCGAGGCTTGTGCTGTCAGCGCTTCGGGGCCACCAGGCGGGCTGCGACCCAGTCCTTGGCCACGCTGATGCTCTTGGTCTGGCTCAGCCCGGCGGTCTGTGCCGCCTCGCTGACGTCGCTGGGCTCGACATAGCCGTCGCGGCCGGTCTTGGGGATCATCAGCCAGATGATGCCGCCGTCCTCGAGCAGACCGATGGCGTCCACCAGCGCGTCCGTCAGGTCGCCGTCCTCGTCGCGGAACCACAGGACGACGGCGTCGGCCACGTCGTCGTAGTCCTCGTCGACAAGATCCTGGCCGGTGATCTCCTCAATGGCCTCGCGGAGCTCCTGATCGACATCGTCGTCGAAGCCGATCTCCTGGACCACCTGTCCGGGCTGGAAACCCAGCCTCGCGGCAGGGTTGGTCCGCTCCTCCGCGTGGTCCGCGGTCGCGCTCACGGATTGCCTCCTGTCATCTTTCGAGAAATGTTCTTGTGATCCTCGCGTACGCAAGGCATTGGGCGTAGTCCACACGTGCCGGACGGATCGCGCAAGTACCCGGCCATCCGCACCGCCGAAACGTTGACGGACGCGGACGTCTCATGGCAACTCCAACCATGAGGCAGCAGGCCCGAGTGATTCACGCCACAGCATTCTGCCGGGTTTCCGAAGTTACTCCGTGCGATTGCAGCAATCGGGTCCGAACGGCCGTACGCGGAGGACCCTCAATGGGGGCGTAAGGTTGCGATTTGGCCGCCCCGGGCGACCAACCTTCGACGCTTCGTCTCATGAGTGGTGGTTACTGCTCGGTAGAGATGACGTTTCCGCCGCCGCGGTCCACGATGGGAGCCGGCGCGACATAAAGCAAGAGCAGTATTGACCGCGTGCTGAGCACGACCCGAACAGCGAAGGAACAGCGTGGCTTCCGGATCCGATCGCAACCCGATCATCATTGGCGGCCTTCCCAGCCAGGTCCCGGACTTCGATCCCGAAGAGACCCAGGAATGGCTCGACTCGCTCGACGCAGCCGTCGATGAGCGAGGCCGGGAACGTGCCCGCTACCTCATGCTTCGCCTGATCGAGCGGGCGCGCGAGAAGCGCGTCGCCGTGCCCGAGATGCGCAGCACGGACTACGTCAACACCATCGCGACCAAGGACGAGCCGTTCTTCCCCGGCAACGAGGAGATCGAGCGCAAGGTCCTGAACGCGACCCGGTGGAACGCGGCCGTGATGGTCTCGCGTGCGCAGCGCCCGGGCATCGGCGTCGGCGGCCACATCGCCACCTTCGCCTCCTCGGCCTCGCTCTACGACGTCGGCTTCAACCACTTCTTCCGTGGCAAGGACGAGGGCGACGGCGGCGACCAGATCTTCTTCCAGGGCCACGCCTCGCCGGGCGTCTACGCCCGCGCGTTCCTGCTGGACCGACTCTCCGAGCAGCAGCTCGACGCCTTCCGGCAGGAGAAGTCCAAGGCCCCTTACGGCCTGTCCAGCTACCCGCACCCGCGCCTGATGCCGGACTTCTGGGAGTTCCCGACCGTCTCGATGGGCCTCGGCCCGCTCGGCGCGATCTACCAGGCCCGCATGAACCGCTACATGGAGGCGCGCGGCATCGCCGACACCTCCAAGTCCCACGTCTGGGCGTACCTGGGCGACGGCGAGATGGACGAGCCGGAGTCGCTCGGCCAGCTGTCCATCGCCGCGCGCGAGGGCCTGGACAACCTGACCTTCGTCGTCAACTGCAACCTGCAGCGCCTCGACGGCCCGGTGCGCGGCAACGGCAAGATCATGCAGGAGCTGGAGTCGCAGTTCCGCGGCGCCGGCTGGAACGTGATCAAGCTGGTGTGGGACCGCTCCTGGGACCCGCTGCTGGCCCAGGACCGCGACGGCATCCTGGTCAACAAGCTCAACAGCACCCCCGACGGCCAGTTCCAGACGTACGCGACCGAGACCGGCTCGTACATCCGTGAGCACTTCTTCGGCGACGACCAGCGTCTGCGGAAGATGGTCGAGGGCATGACCGACGACCAGATCCTGCACCTGGGCCGCGGTGGTCACGACCACAAGAAGATCTACGCGGCGTACGCGGCGGCCAAGGCCCACAAGGGCCAGCCGACCGTGATCCTGGCGCAGACCGTCAAGGGCTGGACCCTGGGTCCGAACTTCGAGGGCCGCAACGCGACCCACCAGATGAAGAAGCTCACGGTCGAGGACCTCAAGCGCTTCCGTGACCGTCTCCACATCCCGATCGCCGACAAGGAGCTGGAGTCCGGCCTGCCGCCGTACTACCACCCGGGTCGCGACTCGGAGGAGATCCAGTACATGCACGACCGGCGCAACTCGCTCGGCGGCTACGTGCCGACCCGTGTCGTGCGCGCCAAGCCGCTGGCTCTGCCGGAGGACAAGGTCTACGCGACCGCCAAGAAGGGCTCCGGGCAGCAGTCGATCGCCACGACCATGGCGTTCGTCCGCATCCTGAAGGACCTCATGCGGGACAAGGAGATCGGCAAGCGCTTCGTGCTGATCGCCCCCGACGAGTACCGCACCTTCGGCATGGACGCGTTCTTCCCGTCCGCGAAGATCTACAACCCGCTCGGCCAGCAGTACGAGGCCGTCGACCGCGAGCTGCTCCTTGCCTACAAGGAGTCGCCCACCGGTCAGATGCTGCACGACGGCATCTCGGAGGCGGGCTGCACGGCCTCGCTGATCGCGGCGGGCTCTGCCTACGCGACGCACGGCGAGCCGCTGATCCCGGTCTACGTCTTCTACTCGATGTTCGGTTTCCAGCGCACCGGTGACCAGTTCTGGCAGATGGCCGACCAGCTGGCGCGCGGCTTCGTCCTGGGCGCCACCGCCGGCCGTACGACGCTGACGGGTGAGGGTCTGCAGCACGCGGACGGCCACTCGCAGCTGCTGGCCTCCACGAACCCCGGTGTCGTCGCCTACGACCCGGCGTTCGGCTACGAGATGGCGCACATCGTCAAGGACGGTCTGCGCCGGATGTACGGCGGGACCCCCGAGGAGAACGAAGACGTCTTCTACTACCTCACCGTCTACAACGAGCCGATCCAGCACCCGGCCGAGCCGGAGAACGTGGACGCCGACGGCATCCTCAAGGGTCTGTACCGCTTCAAGCAGGGTGAGCAGGGTGCCGTCCCGGCGCAGATCCTCGCCTCCGGCGTGGCCGTGCCGTGGGCCGTCGAGGCCCAGCGGATCCTCGCCGAGGAGTGGAACGTCAAGGCGGACGTCTGGTCGGCGACCTCCTGGAACGAGCTGCGCCGCGACGCCATCGAGGTGGAGGAGCACAACCTCCTGCACCCGGAGGAGGAGCAGCGCGTCCCGTACGTGACGAGCAAGCTCGCCGCCGCCGAGGGCCCGAAGGTGGCCGTGTCCGACTGGATGCGGGCGGTTCCGGACCAGATCTCGCGCTGGGTGCCCGGCTCGTACCAGTCGCTGGGTGCGGACGGCTTCGGCTTCGCGGACACGCGTGGCGCGGCCCGTCGCTTCTTCCACATCGACGCGCAGTCGATCGTCCTGGCGGTGCTCACCGAGCTCGCCAAGGAGGGCAAGGTCGACCGCTCCGCCCTGAAGCAGGCGATCGACCGTTACCAGCTGCTCGACGTGACGGCAGCCGAGCCGGGTGCGGCCGGCGGCGACGCGTAGGCGTCACCCGCAGCACGAACGCCCGGGCCCCCGACCGCATCGCGGTCGGGGGCCCGGGCGTTCGTGTCAGCTTTCCCACACCTTGTAGGCCCGCACGATGTACGGCGACTCGGGCGTCCAGGTGCCCGATGGATAGGTCGAGAACTCGCCGGTCTCCGCGCAGGTGGCGCTCTGGTACGTGGTCACCGGCCGCCCCGTGCGGTTGACGAAGGACGCGGCGCTCACGCCGCCCGGCACGGTCGTGCAACTCTCGATGTCGATGCCCGCCAGCTCGCTGACCTGCCGCTGCCCCCGGAAATCGGTCCTCGGCCACAGGCACAGCTGCCCGGCGGCGCAGGGTCCGGACCGCTTCCCGGGCTGAGCGCTCGCGGCGGGCGCGCCCGCCGTCACGGCAGCGGTGAGAACGACGGCTCCGGCGAACGCGACGGCTCGATTCGTACGCATATGGGTTCCTCCCCCACTCGAATGGAACGCCGAGTCTGGTGGCCGCTGATCATCGCTGCCAAGAAGGCCGGGTCGGTCATGCCCGGATAGGGGAAGAGAGGGGATGGCTGATTTTCAGCCCGTCAGATGTGGGCCGCGGCCGCCCCGGCCCCGGCGTTCGCGCCGCGCTTGGTGAAGACGGCGACGGCCGCCGCGAGCAGCGCCACACAGCCGGCCACCGTGAAGCCGGTGTTGATCGCTGACACGAAAGTGTCATGGGCGACGGTGGAGATCTTCGCCGCGAGCTCCGGCGGGGTGTTCGGCGCCACGGGCGCCACGCCGACCTGGACGGCGTCGGCGGCCTGGGCCGCCTGCCCGGGCGTGACCTGGGGCAGCCCGGCGGCGGTCCACCTCTCGGGCAGCAGGTGGTCGACCCGGGCGGCGACGACCGCGCCCAGCACGGCCGTGCCGAGCGAGCCGCCGACCTGCATGGCGGCCTGCTGGAGGCCGCCGGCCACACCGGCGTGCTCCAGTGGCGCGTTGCCGACGATGACCTCGGTCGCACCCACCATGACCGGCGCGAAGCCCATGCCGAGCAGGGCGAACCACAGCGACAGCAGGGGCGTGCCGGTGCCGGGTTCGAGGTAGGCCAGCCCGAAGCAGGCCACGGCGGCGCAGAGCATGCCGGCGACCAGGGGGATGCGGGGGCCGATCCGGCTGATGAGCGCGCCTGCGACGGGCGAGGCGACGATCATCATGGCGGTGAGCGGCAGCAGGTGCAGACCGCTGTCGACCGGCGTCATCCCGTGCACGTTCTGCAGGTAGAAGGTGACGAAGAACAGGCCGCCCATGAAGGCGAAGGCCATCAGCACCATCAGGACCGTGCCGGCGGACAGCGGCAGGGACCGGAAGAGGCCCAGCGGCAGCAGCGGTTCACGCGCTTTGAACTGCCATGCGGCGAAGAGGACGAAGCACAGCAGCGACGCGGCGAGGAAGAGCAGCGTCCGGGCGCTTCCCCAGCTCCAGTCGGTCGCGTTGATCAGCGCCCAGATGAGACAGAACATCGCGGTGGACAGCAGCAGGATGCCCAGGATGTCGAAGGACCTGGGGGCGTTGGGGGTGCGGTGGTCCTTGAGGATGACCGCGCCGAGCGCGAGCGCGAGGGCGCCCACGGGAACGTTGATGAAGAACACGGACTGCCAGTTGACGTGCTCGACCAGCAGGCCGCCGACGATGGGGCCGCCCGCCGTGGAGGCGCCGATGACCATGCCCCACAGGCCGATCGCCATGTTGAGCTTCTCGGCCGGGAAGGTCGCGCGCAGCAGGCCGAGCGCGGCCGGCATCAAAAGCGCCCCGCACAGCCCCTGCAGGACGCGGAAGCCGACGACCGTCGACACGCTGCCCGACAGGGCGATGAGTCCGGAGGACAGGGCGAAGCCGGTGGTTCCGATAAGGAAGATCAGGCGGTGGCCGAAGCGGTCGCCGAGCTTGCCCGCGGTGATCAGGGCGACGGCGAGGGCGAGGAGATAGGCGTTGGTGATCCATTGCACGTCGGCGAGCGAGGCGCCGAGGTCCTTCTGGATGGCGGGGTTGGCGATGGCGACGATCGTGCCGTCGAGCGCGACCATCATCACGCCTGTCGCGACGGTGATCAGGGTCAGCCAGGGGTGGCCGCGTAATCCTTTCCGGGGCCCGAGCCCGGGCGTCGCGCCGGCGACGGTGGTCTGTGTCATGCGTCCGAGATTATGGCAGGCGCTGACAATTGACAATCTGATTCAACCGCCGTTGTCTGTCATCTTGGGCATGACTATCCTGAGCAGCGCAAACACAGCAGAAGAGGGCAGGACGATGCACACGGTCGAAGGCGCGACAGGCCTGCGGGAGCGCAAGAAGCGCCGGACGCGGGACGCCCTCATCAGGTCCGCCCTGGAGCTGTTCGCCCGGCAGGGCTACGAGGGGACGACCGTCGACGAGATCGCCGGCGCGGCGGACGTCTCGCAGCGCACCTTCTTCCGCTATTTCGCCGGCAAGGAAGACGTCGCCCTCTCCGTCCAGCACATGGTGGAGTCGCACTTCTTCGACGCCGTGTGCGAGCGCCCCGCCGCCGAGTCGCCGCTCACCGCGCTGCGCACCGCGGTGCTGTCCTCGTGGGACACCATCGAGGAGGCCATCCAGTCGGTCGTCCCGCTGACGCTGCACGTCCGCACGTTCCAGATGATCCAGTCGAACCCGCAGCTGCTGGCCGCCCATCTGCGCCGGCTCATGGAGCTGGAGGACCGGCTGACCCAGGAGATCGCCCGCCGGGAGGGCCTGCCCCCGCAGGATCCCCGGCCGCGCATCCTCGTCGCGGCGTTCAGCGGGGTGATGCGGGCGAACGGCAAGCTGTGGTCCGAGGTCGCGGACGGGGACATGAGCGAACTGAAGCGCACCACCGCCGCCTATTTGGATCAGATCGGACCGGCATTGGCGGAAAACTGGCGATCTTGAACGAAAGCCAGGAGAGTGCGCCCGAATACCGTTGATCCAAACGTGAGATAGCTCACCGACTCCCCGGACGCAAGCGAGTTTCTCCTAGTCTGGTCCGCGGTGACTTCCTTCCCGGAGCTCGGCTCCCACTCCCCCATCCCCTGGTCGAACGCGACCACGGCCTGGCGCGCGCTGCTCGCGCTGGCCGTGGTGTTCGTCATGCTCGCGACGACCGGCTGGACGGCCGTGAGAAGCCACAAGGCGGCCGCCGACCCGGGCGCGGCAGCGATGAAGGCCTGGCTGCACGGCTCCGTCGCCGGCCTGCCGCTCCCCTCGCCCACCGCGGACACCGCCACCCTGGCCCGCTTCTTCGGCGCGCTCTCCGGCGGCCAGCGCGAGCGCCTGGCCGAGCGCCACCCGCTCGTCCTCGGCAATCTGGCCGGTGCCCCCGCCGAGCTCCGCTACCGCGCCAACCGGATCGCCCTGGACCGGGCCCGTACGATCGAGGAGCGCCGCACGCACGACAGCGGCCTGACCCCTTCCGGCCGCTACGAGGCGACCCGGCGCATGCACCGCTTCGAGTCCCTGCTGGCCGACGGCCGGCAGATCCTCTCCTTCGATCCCGCCGGCCCCGGCCGGGTGGCCGAGGTCTTCGGCGACCTCGACCACGCCCAGCGGATCTCCGTGGTGGTGCCGGGCGTCGACACCAACGTGCTGACCTTCGAGAAGACCCAGCGCGCCTACAGCGCCCCCGTCGGCATGGCCCGGTCCCTCTACGCCGCCGAGCGGAAGGCCAGCCCCGCCACCGGCACGGCCGTCATCGCCTGGGCCGACTACACCTCGCCCGCCGGCGTGGGCATGGACGCCGCGACCGGCAAGCTCGCGGCCGAGGGCGCGCTGCGGCTGCGGAAAATGGTGCGGGCGCTGCCCGGCGAGTCCAAGGTCTCGCTGTTCTGCCACAGTTACGGCTCGGTGGTGTGCGGCGTCGCCGCCCGCGACCTCTCCCCGCGCGTCACGGACGTGGCGGTGGCCGGCAGTCCCGGCATGCGCGCCGAGCACGCCTCCGACCTGCGCAGCAGCGCCCGGATATGGGCGATGCGGGACGCGGACGACTGGATTCAGGGCGTGCCGCACATGGAGGTCGGCGGCCTCGGCCACGGCGCCGACCCGGTCTCCGAGGGCTTCGGCGCCCGGGTGCTGTCCGCCTCCGACGCCTCCGGCCACGCCGGCTACTTCGCCCCCGGCACCACCAGCCTCGCCAACTTCGCCGGGATCGGAGTCGGCGCCCCCGCCTCCGTTCGTTGCGCGAGGGACGGAAGTGACTGTACGGACGATCTGGGTCCGGATATCGCAGCCCCCGCCGTTTGACGCGCGTAGCGTCACGAGGGGGGACGGGCGGACGGCCGCCGCATACGATGAGCGGCATGGGTGATGTGCTGGCCGGTTTCCACACCGTCTGGGAGTTCGACACCGACTCCGTGCTCATCCGCTTCGAACGGGGGATCCGCACACCGAGGCTGCTCCAGGTGCTCGGTGAGCGACGCATCCCGTACGAGGCGCTCGCGGCCGTCGAGCAGGCCCCGGGGAAGCACGGGACGGTGGTGCTGCGCGCCGTGCCCAGACCGGGCGCCGATCCACTGGCCGACGCCGCCGACGGCCAGCTGAAGGAGGGCTGCGACCCCTACCGGCTGGTGCTCCCGGCCGAGCGCGAGCTGCTCGCCGAGTACTACGCCGAGCGCATACGGGCCGAGCTCGGCCCCCGTGCCACGGAGCCGGCCGAGCGGCATCTGGTGGCGGCGCCGACGCCGCCGCTGTCCTTCAAGGCCTATGACGGCAAGGCGTCCTTCGACGGGCGGACGATCTCCTTCCGCTGGTTCTGGACCGGGGCCTCCTCCGCCAAGTGGAAGGCGGGCGACCAGCGTTTCACCGTCGACGAGCTGACGGACGTGGACTGGCGCTCCCCCGACGCCCTCGGCGGACACCTGCGGCTCGTGCGCCGCACTGCGGACGGCCGGCGGCCGGGCGCCGCCGACCAGGACCCGGCGGCCGTGGTCTTCGGCATGGGCTACGGCCTCGTCCACGAGTCGCTGCCCTTCGCGGCGGCGGTGCTGGCGGCCGTACGGGCCAAGGCACCCGCCCTGGCCGGGGACCACCTGCACGGCGCTCACAGCGTGCCCGCCGCCCGCCCCGACCCGGGCGGCATCGCGGAGCGCATCCGGCATCTTGGCGAGCTGCACGACGCGGGGCTGCTGACGGACGAGGAGTTCAGCGCGAAGAAGGCGCAGCTGCTGGCGGAGCTGTAGGGCCCGGGGTGATACCGGGGTATGACGTCCCAGCTGGTCCCCCGGTGTGACGTTTTCCCTGGTCGGTCGCCCTACGCTGAGCACGTCATGTCTTCTTCACCGCTCCGCCGCGTACGCGCCGCGTTCGCCCCCGCCGGGCGGCCCGAGCCCCTTCTCGGCCACGCCCGCAGCCGCTTCGTGCGCCGCCTGCCCTACGGCGTCGCAGCGCTGTTCATCGCCATCCTCCTGCCCTCCGGAACCATGGTGCTGGGTGAGGAGTACGGGATGAACTCCGATCTCGCGCTGCTGCTCGGCATCGTGCAGACGGGGCCGCTGCTGCTCGCCGTGCGCCGCCCCCTGCCGGCCTGGGCGGTGGCCTTCGCCGGCCATGTCACGGGCGCGGCGGTCCTGCTGACCCTGCCTGCGTCCAAAGGCTGGGCCTGGCCGTGGACGCCCATGGGCATCATCGGCATGCTGCTGCTCCTGCTCGCCCTCGGCCTGCGCGAGCGGCCCCGCGTCCTGTTCGCGGCCTGGGCGCTGACGGGAGCGGTCAGCCTCCTCTTCGAGAGCCTGGACCCCGCCCGGAGCAACGGCTCCTGGCCGGTGCTGGTCATCGTGGGCGGCATCCTGCTCGTCGTGGGCGCCCTGTTGCGCGAACGCGGCCTGGCCCGGCGGGCGCTCGCCGAACAGGAGACCATCAGCGAGGCGGAACGGGCCCGCCGCACCCTGCTGGAGGAGCGCGCCCGCATCGCCCGCGAGCTGCACGACGTGGTAGCCCACCACATGTCCGTCATCACCGTGCAGGCCGACAGCGCCCCGTACCGCATCGCGGATCTCCCGGAGGCGGCCCGCGAGGAGTTCACCGCGATCGCCGCCACCGCGCGGGAGTCGCTGACCGAGATGCGGCGCCTGCTGGGCGTGCTGCGCAGCGAGGACGGCTCCGGTGCGGCCGGCGGGCCCGAGCGGGCGCCGCAGCCGGGCGTCGGGCGGATCCCGCAGCTGGTCGAGGCGACGGTACGGGCCGGGGTCCCGGTGGAGCTGTCGATGCCGGAGCCGGTGCCGGCCGCGCTGCCGCAGACCGTGGACCTGTCCGCCTACCGCATCGCCCAGGAGGCCCTGGCCAACGTCGTCCGGCACGCCCCGGGCGCTGCCACCCGGGTCTCGGTCTCCCTCGACGGGGACCGGACGGGCCTGACGCTCCTGGTCGTCAACGCCGCCACGGCCGAACCGGGCGCGCCGCCGCTGGAGACCAGCGGCACGGGCCACGGCCTGGTCGGCATGCGGGAGCGGGTCCGGCTGGTCGGCGGCACGCTCGACACCGGTCCGCTGCCCGACGGCGGCTTCCGGGTGGCGGCCCGGCTCCCGTTCGCCACAGAAGAGGAATCATCCCCCGCATGACCATCAAAGTGATCATCGTCGACGACCAGGCCATGGTGCGGGCGGGCTTCGCCGCGCTCCTGGCCGCCCAGGCCGACATCGACGTCGTCGGCGACGCTCCGGACGGGCGCCAGGGCGTGGAGCTGAGCCGCACCACACACCCGGACGTGGTGCTCATGGACGTGCGGATGCCGGAGATGGACGGCCTGGAGGCCGCCCGTCGGCTCCTCGACCCGCCGAAGGGGGTCACGCACCGGCCGAAGGTGCTGATGCTGACGACGTTCGACGTCGACGACTACGTCTACGAGGCGCTCCGCGCGGGAGCGTCCGGCTTCCTCCTCAAGGACGCGCCCCCCGCCGACCTGATCTCGGCCGTGCGCGTGGTCGCCGCCGGCGAGGCCCTCCTCGCTCCTTCCGTCACCCGCCGCCTCATCGCCGACTTCGCGAAGCGGCCCGCTCCGCGGCGGCGCGCGGGGGCGGTCCGGGTGAACGGGCTGACGCCGCGTGAGACGGAGGTGCTGGAGCTGATCGCGCGAGGGTTGTCGAACCAGGAGATCGCGGCCTCGCTGGTGCTGGCGGAGCAGACGGTGAAGACGCACATCGGGCGCGTGCTGGCGAAGTTGAACCTCCGCGACCGCGCGCAGGCGGTCGTCTTCGCCTACGAATCGGGCCTGGTCGCCCCGGGCGAGGGCTGACCGTCCCCACCCCGCCCCTTGGTGAAGGGGCGAGGTAGGGGAACGACTACTCGCGACCGGCCGACGTGAAGGCCATGTCCGCGTAGCGCCCGCCGGACACCTGCCCGGCAATCGGCTCCAGAGCGGCCAGCTCATCCGCTCCGAGCTCGATCCGCGTCGCCGCCGTGTTCTCCTCCAGGCGGGACCGGCGCCGCGTGCCCGGGATCGGAACGACCGTCAGGCCGTGTACCTGCGCCTGCTGCTGGGCCCACGCCAGGGCGACCTGGCCGAGGGAGATGCCGCGCGCCTCGGCGATGCGCCGCACCGGCTCCAGCAGGGCCGCGTTCGCCGCCGCGTTGTCGCCGGTGAAGCGCGGCAGCGTACGGCGCCAGTCGTCGCTCGACAGCTCCTTGTCCGCGTGCACGAACGCACCGGTCAGGAAGCCGCGGCCGAGCGGCGAGTAGGGCACGAGGGCGACGCCCAGCTCACGTGCCGCCGGCACGACGTTGGCCTCGATGTCACGGCTGAACAGCGACCACTCCGACTGCACGGCGGCGATCGGGTGCACGGCCTGCGCCTCGCGCAGCTCGCTGCCCGTGACCTCGCTCAGGCCCAGGTGCTTGACCTTGCCCTCCGCGACCAGTTCGGCCATCGCACCGACCGACTCCTCGATCGGGACGTCGGGGTTGCGCCGGTGCATGTAGTACAGGTCGATCTCGTCGACGCCCAGGCGCCGCAGGCTGGCCTCCACGGCCTGGCGGATGTACGGGCGGTCGTTGCGAATGGTCCGCTGTACCGGGTTGTCGGGGTCGGGGACGATCGCGAACTTGGTGGCCAGGACGACCTGGTCGCGGTGGGCCCGGATGAAGGGGGCGATGAACTTCTCGTTCTCGCCCAGCCCGTACATGTCGGCGGTGTCGAAGAGAGTGACACCGAGCTCCAGTGCCCGCTCCAGCGTCGCCCGTGCCTCGGCCTCGTCGGTCGTCGGACCGTAGGCGAAGCTCATGCCCATGCAGCCGAGCCCCTGGACGCCGACCTCGGGGCCGCCGTTGCCGAGTGCCACGCTCGTTATCGTGCTGTCGCTGCTCATGATGGTGCGTCAGACCCTTTCGGACGCCCGGCGCCGGGCGTCGGAGTAGATGTCGATCTTGTAGTCGAGTACGTCGAGCGTGCTGCGCAGCTCCGCGATGCGCTTGCGTACGTTCTCGCGGTGCTCGCTCAGCAGGCGCTCGCGTTCGGCGAAGGTGTGGTCGCCCTGGCGGACCAGCTCCGCGTAACGGACCATGTCGGCCACCGGCATGCCGGTCAGCCGCAGCCGTCCGACCAGATCCAGCCAGTCCAGGTCGCGGTCGGTGTAGCGGCGCTGCCCCGTGTGGGAGCGGTCGACGTGGGGCATCAGGCCGATCCGCTCGTACCAGCGCAGGGTGTGCGCGGACAGCCCGGCGTAGGCGACCACTTCACTGATCGTGTACCGGTCGCGCCCCTCCGGGCGGCGGTGGCGCTGCCGGTCCAGCTCCAGGCATCCGTGCACCGGTGCCGGTGCGCTGTCCATCACGGTCATGCCGCTCCCCCTCGCGAACTTCTGCGGTGACCCCCACGCTAGAGAGTTGGAGTGCACTCGAAGCAAGCGAGATCCGGTGCGATCCGGAAGCCGGGTTAGGCTCCTTGCCATGGAGAGCCTGCGGATGATCGAGAACTGGCCCGTGGAGACCGCCGCCGCGGCAGTCGTACGGGCGGACGGCACGCGTGCGGGATCGTACGGGCCGGCCGGGCACCGCTTCGCCCTCGCGTCCGTGACCAAACCGCTGGCCGCCTACGCCGCGCTGATCGCCGTCGAGGAGGGCGCGATCGAGCTGGAGGAGCCCGCCGGGCCGGCGGGCGCCACGGTCCGGCACCTGCTCGCGCACACCTCCGGGCTCGCCTTCGACGAGCACCGCACGATGGCCGGGCCCGGCACGCGGCGGATCTACTCCAACGCCGGCTTCGAGGTGCTGGGCGACCACATCGCCAAGGCCACCGACATCCCGTTCGCCGAGTACCTGCGGCAGGCGGTGCTGGAGCCGCTCGGCATGACCTCGACGGACCTTCCCGGGTCACCGGCCAAGGACGGCGTCTCGACGGTGGAGGACCTGGCCCGCTTCGCGGCGGAGCTGCAGGCACCGCGGCTGCTGTCGCGGGAGACCGTGGACGGGGCGACCTCGGTGGCCTTCCCCGGCCTGACGGGCGTCCTGCCCGGCTACGGCCACCAGCGCCCCAACGACTGGGGCCTGGGCTTCGAGATCCGGGGCGCGAAGTCCCCGCACTGGACGGGCGCCTCGTCCTCACCGCGCACCTACGGGCACTTCGGCCAGGCGGGCACGTTCCTGTGGGTCGACCCGGAGGCGGGCGCGGCGTGCGTGGCGCTGACGGACCGGGCGTTCGGCCCGTGGGCGGTCCAGGCGTGGCCGCCCCTGACGGACGCGGTCCTGGCCGAACTGCGCCCGGCCTGAACCGCCAAGCGGTAGCGCTGCCGTCAGCCGAAGTGCGGCTCGGCGTGCATCTCCCACGCCAGCAACTCGGCGGAGCCGATCGCCTCGGCCTCGGCACCGGCGGCATCCGGCACCCGCGCGGCGTCGCCCTCGCGCAGGACCTCGTCGCCGAGGCGCACGGTGCCCCGCACCACGTGCACGTACAGCCACGGAGCGTCCGGCAGCGCGGTGCGCTCCCCCGTGCGCAGCCGCCGCACGTGCAGCACCGCCTCCGCCCGCGACAGCGCGTACGGCGTCCCGTCGGCGATGCCCCGCACCACCTCGTACAGGGGCTCGCCCCCGAATTCGGACGGGGTGAGCCACATCTGGACGAACCGGAGCGGTACCGCCCCGGCGTTGCGCTCGACGTGGCGGACGCCGGAGCCCGCGCTCAGGCGCTGGACGTCGCCGGGGCGGACGGTCACCACATGACCGGTGGAGTCCTCGTGGGTGAGTTCGCCCTCCACGACCCAGGTGACGATCTCCACGTCGCGGTGCGGATGCCCGGCGAAGCCGGCGCCGCCCGCCAGCCGCTCCTCGTTGCAGGCCGCGAGCGGGCCGAACCGCACATTGTCGGGGTCGTAGAAACCGGAGAAGGAGAAGGCGTGCCAGGTCTCGATACCGGCCGCCGGGTCACCGCCCCGGAAGCGTTCGGCGGCCCGCTGCACGTGCGTCATCGGCCCACCGTAGCCCCGTGGAACGCTTGGCAGGGGCCCGGCGGCCCCGGAGCCCACCCGAATAAGGCAGGCTTGTCCCCGTGCCTGAACCAGCCGCTAACACCCCGCATCCGCACAGCGCCACCCTGCGCAACCTGGAGAAGTCCTCCGGAACGCTGGCCAACGCGGCCATCGCCCGGATGGACGCCCAGCTGCCGTGGTACCGGGCGATGCCCCCGGAGAACCGGTCCTGGATCGGCCTGGTCGCCCAGGCCGGCATCGCGGCCTTCACCGAGTGGTTCCGGCATCCGGAGACCCCGCAGGCCATCAGCACGGACGTCTTCGGCACCGCGCCCCGCGAGCTGACGCGGGCGATCACGCTGCGCCAGACCGTGGAGATGGTGCGGACCACCATCGAGGTCATGGAGTCGGCCATCGACGAGGTGGCCGCGCCGGGCGACGAGTCGTCGCTGCGCGAGGCGCTGCTGGTGTACGCCCGGGAGATCGCCTTCGCCACGGCCCAGGTCTACGCGCAGGCCGCCGAGGCGCGCGGCGCCTGGGACGCCCGGCTGGAGTCGCTGGTGGTCAACGCCGTGCTGTCGGGCGAGGCCGACGAGGGCGTCCTGTCACGGGCGGCGGCGCTGGGCTGGAGCTCGCCGGCGCATGTCGCGGTGGTGCTGGGTACCGCCCCGAACGGGGACAGCGAGCTGACGGTGGAGGCGATCCGCCGGGCCGCCCGGCACGCGAAGCTGCAGGTCCTGACGGGGGTGCTGGGCGACCGGCTGGTGGTGATCGCGGGCGGCTCCGACGAACCGCTGCAGGCGGCCAAGGCGCTGATCGGCCCGTTCGCCGCCGGGCCGGTGGTCGCCGGCCCCGTGGTGGGCGACCTGCTGGCGGCGACCAAGTCCGCGCAGGCCGCCGCGGCCGGCCTGAAGGCCTGTGCGGCATGGCCGGACGCCCCCCGTCCCGTGCTGGCCGACGACCTGCTGCCCGAGCGGGCGATGGCGGGTGACCCGGCCGCGCGCGAACAGCTGGTGGAGGAGATCTACAGACCACTGGAGGAGGCGGGTTCGGCGCTGCTGGAGACGCTGAGCGTCTACCTGGAACAGGCCAGCAGCCTGGAGGGGGCGGCCAGGATGTTGTTCGTCCACCCCAACACCGTGCGATACCGCCTCCGACGTGTGACGGACGTCACCGGCTGGTCACCCTCCGATGTCCGCTCGGCCTTCACGCTGCGGATCGCGCTGATCCTCGGGCGCCTGGCCGACGCGGAGTGACACCCTTAGGCTTTTGTCGAACGTCCACAATTCCCCTGACGGTTCTTCGTCCCTGTCCTCACGGGTGACCGATGCCGTCCACGAGAGAGAGTGTGAGGGTGCTCGTACTCGTCGCTCCCGGCCAAGGCGCTCAGACGCCCGGCTTCCTGACCCCCTGGCTCGACCTGCCCGGTGTATCCGGCCGTCTGGCCGAGTGGTCCGCCGCCATCGACCTGGACCTCGTCCACTACGGCACGAACGCCGACGCCGATGAGATCCGCGACACCTCGGTGGCCCAGCCGCTGCTCGTGGCGTCCGCGCTGATCTCGGCGGGACAGCTGTTCCCCACGCAGGACGACTTCGCGCGCCTCGTCGGCGCCGCCGCCGGTCACAGCGTGGGCGAGCTGGCCGCCGCCGCGCTGACCGGCGTACTGTCCGAGCGGGCCGCCATGGAGCTCGTACGCAGGCGCGGCCTGGCCATGGCCGAGGCCGCGGCCGTCACCGAGACCGGCATGGCCGCGCTGCTCGGTGGCGAGCCGGAGATCGTGCTGCCGCACCTGGAGAAGCTGGGCCTGACCCCGGCGAACGTCAACGGCTCGGGCCAGATCGTGGCCGCCGGCACCGCCGGGCAGCTGGCGGCGCTGGAGGCGGACAAGCCCGAGGGCACCCGCCGGGTCGTCGCGCTGAAGGTGGCGGGCGCCTTCCACACGCACCACATGGCCCCGGCCGTCTCGGTCCTTCAGGCCGCGGTCGGTGAGGTGGAAGTCGGCGACCCCCGCACGCGTTATGTCTCCAACAAGGACGGCCAGGTCGTCACCGGCGGCCGGGAGGTCGTGCAGCGGCTCGTGGGCCAGGTGGCCAACCCGGTCCGCTGGGACCTGTGCATGGAGACCTTCAAGGAGCTGGGCGTCACCGCGCTGATCGAGGTGGCCCCCGGCGGCACGCTCGTGGGCCTGGCCAAGCGCGCCCTGCCGGGCGTCAGGACCCTCGCGCTCAAGTCCCCGGACGACCTCGAGGCCGCCCGTGAGCTGATCGCCGAGCACGCTGCCGACGCCGCCGGCCCGGCCGAATAAGGAGCCCGACAGCATGACCTCGAAGATCAAGCCCGGTAAGGGCGCCCCGTACGCGCGCATCATGGGCGTGGGCGGCTACCGCCCCACCCGTGTGGTGCCGAACGAGGAGATCCTCAAGCACATCGACTCCTCGGACGAATGGATCCGCTCGCGCTCGGGCATCGCCACCCGGCACTGGGCCGGCCCGGAGGAGACCGTGGCCGCGATGTCCCTGGAGGCCGCGGGCAAGGCCATCGCGGATGCGGGCATCACGCCCGAGCAGATCGGCGCGGTCCTCGTCTCGACGGTGTCGCACTTCAAGCAGACCCCGGCCATCGCGACCGAGATCGCCCACAAGGTGGGTGCGGGCAAGCCCGCCGCCTTCGACATCTCGGCGGGCTGCGCGGGCTTCGGCTACGGCCTGGCCATCGCCAAGGGCATGATCACCGAGGGCTCGGCGGAGTACGTCCTGGTCATCGGTGTCGAGCGGCTCTCCGACCTGACCGACCTGAAGGACCGTGCCACGGCCTTCCTGTTCGGTGACGGCGCCGGTGCCGTGGTCGTCGGCCCCTCCAAGGAGCCCGCCATGGGCCCGACCGTGTGGGGCTCGGAGGGCGACAAGGCCGAGACGATCAAGCAGACCGTCGCATGGGACGTCTACCGCGAGGAGACGGACGTCCGCTTCCCCGCCATCACCCAGGAGGGCCAGGCGGTCTTCCGCTGGGCCGTCTTCGAGATGGCGAAGATCGCCCAGCAGGCGCTGGACGAGGCCGGGGTGAGCCCGGAAGACCTGGACGTCTTCATCCCGCACCAGGCGAACATGCGCATCATCGACTCGATGGTCAAGACCCTGAAGCTCCCGGAGAGCGTCACGGTCGCCCGTGACGTGGAGACCACCGGCAACACCTCGGCGGCGTCCATTCCGCTGGCCATGGAGCGGCTCCTGGCGACGGGGGCGGCGAAGAGCGGCGACACCGCGCTCCTCATCGGATTCGGGGCGGGTCTCGTGTACGCCGCCACGGTCGTTACCCTCCCCTAGGCGAGATCCACGGGACCGGCACCACCGGCCGGTCGCCCGAAGGTCACCGCACCAGCAGTTCCCTTACCGCAGTTCCACCGCACTATCGATAGAAGGAGCGCCACAATGGCCGCCACCCAGGAAGAGATCCTCAAGGGCCTCGCCGAGATCGTCAACGAGATCGCCGGCATCCCCACCGATGAGGTCAAGCTGGACAAGTCCTTCACCGACGACCTGGACGTCGACTCGCTGTCCATGGTCGAGGTCGTCGTCGCCGCCGAGGAGCGCTTCGACGTCAAGATCCCCGACGAGGACGTCAAGGGTCTGAAGACCGTCGGCGACGCTGCCGACTACATCCTGAAGCACCAGGCCTGACCGTAGCGTTCGTCGCCACCCCGGCGGTGGCGGTTCCAGCACCTCTACACGTGGAGACAATTCCTGTGAATCCGACCAATCGCACCGTGGTCGTCACCGGTATCGGCGCAACCACACCGCTGGGTGGCGACAGCGCATCGACCTGGGAAGGGCTGCTCGCCGGGCGTTCCGGCGCCAGGGCCCTGGAAGGCGAGCGCTTCGCCGACCTGCCGGTCCGCATCGCCGCCGTCGCGGCCGTCGATCCCGAGGACGTGCTGCCCCGGCCGCTCGCCCGCAAGCTGGACCGGTCGGCGCAGTTCGCGCTGATCGCCGCCCGCGAGGCGTGGGCCGACGCGGGCTTCACCGGCAAGGCCGGCGAGGACTCCGCGATCACCCCCGAGCGGCTCGGCACGGTCATCGCCTCCGGCATCGGCGGCGTGACCACCCTGCTCGACCAGTACGACGTGCTCAAGGAGAAGGGCGTCCGCCGCGTCTCCCCGCACACCGTGCCGATGCTGATGCCCAACGGTCCCTCCGCCAACGTCGGCCTCGAGGTGAACGCCCAGGCGGGCGTGCACACCCCCGTCAGCGCCTGTGCGTCCGGCGCCGAGGCCATCGGCTACGCCGTCGAGATGATCCGCACCGGTCGCGCCGACGTCGTTGTCGCGGGCGGCACCGAGGCGGCCATCCACCCGCTGCCCATCGCGGCCTTCGCCAACATGATGGCGATGTCCAAGAACAACGACGAGCCGGCCACGGCCTCGCGTCCGTACGACAAGACCCGTGACGGCTTCGTCCTCGGCGAGGGCGCCGGTGTCGTCGTCCTGGAGTCGGCCGAGCACGCCGCCCGGCGCGGCGCCCGGGTCTACTGCGAGGTACTGGGCCAGGGCCTGTCCGCGGACAGCCACCACATCGCCCAGCCCGAGCCGACCGGCCGCGGCATCGCCGCCGCGCTGCAGAACCTGCTCGACAACACCGACCTCAAGCCGTCGGAGGTCGTGCACCTCAACGCGCACGCCACCTCCACGCCGCAGGGCGACGCCGCGGAGCTCAAGGCCCTGCGCAAGGTCCTCGGCGACGACCTCGACCACGTCGCGGTCTCCGCGACCAAGTCGATGACCGGTCACCTGCTCGGCGGTGCCGGCGGCATCGAGACGGTCATGACCGTGCTCGCGCTGTACCACCGCACCGCGCCCCCCACGATCAACATCGAGGAGCTCGACGAGGACATCGACGCGGACATCGTCCGCGACGAGCCCCGCCGGCTTCCCGAGGGCTCCATCGCCGCGATCAACAACTCGTTCGGCTTCGGCGGCCACAACGTGGTGCTCGCCCTGCGGACGGTCTGATCACGACCGGCGCACCACTCTTACGGGCAAAGGGCCCGTCCCGGCCACCGCTGGCCGGGACGGGCCCTTCACCGTACGACCGCGCGGCCGCCCCCCTCGGCGCGGGCCTATTCCTCGAAGCTGGCGAAGTAGGACGCGGCCATGTCCTCGTCGCCGTGCCCCTGCTCGATGGCCCGGCGGAAGCGTTCGGCGCCCGCCGCCGCCACGTCGAGGCGCACCCCGGCCGACTCCGCCGCCGCGACGATCAGGCGGGCGTCCTTCTCCGCCGTCGTGGTGGCGAAGCTCGGCGGCGTGAGGCCGCCGTCCAGCAGGAGCCCGGCCTTGGCACGCAGATAGGGCATGTCGAGCGGGCCGCCCGCCACGGCGTCCAGGAAGCGCCCGGCATCCACTCCGAGGCCCTTGGCCAGGGCCAGGGCCTCGGCGGCGCCGTGGGTGACGGTGAGCACCCAGCTGTTGAGAACGAGTTTGAGCCGGGTGGCCGCGCCCTGCGTGCCGTCGTCGCCCACCCAGACGGTGCGCGAGCCGATGGCGTCGAAGACGGGGTCCAGGACGCGGCGCGCGGCGTCGGGCCCCGCGGCCAGCACCGTGAGCACGCCCTCCTCGGCGGGCTTCTTCGTGCCCAGGACCGGGGCGTCGACGAGGACCAGGTCCCGTTCGCGGGCGAAGGCGGCCAGGTCGTGGAGGCCGTCGAGGCCGGCGGTGGTGGACTGGGACCAGACCGCGCCGGGCCGCAGCCCGGGGGCGGCGGCGCGCATCACGTCAAGAGCGGCCGGGCCGTCGTAGAGCATGGTGAGCACGACGTCGGCGCCGCGTACGGCCTCCGCCGGCGTGTCCACGACGGTCACGCCGTGGGCGGCGAGGGGCTCGGCCTTGTCGCGGGTGCGGTTCCAGGCGCGTACGGACAGGCCGGCGCGTGCGAGGTTGCGGGCCATGGGGGCGCCCATGGTCCCGGTGCCGAGGACGGCGACGGAGACAGCGGGGGCGGAGGCTGTGTCGGACATGGCTCAGACGCTAGGCGTTGGAGTGTGCTCCAGGGCAAGGACCGCGTCACCGGTGAGTCGGCGCCCGGGCGGGACGCGAAGGCGGGACGCGAAGGCGCCGGGGGTCACACGACCTGGTGCAGCCACCGCACCGGTGCGCCCTCGCCCGCGTAGCGGAAGGGCTCCAGCTCGTCGTCCCAGGGCTTGCCGAGCAGCTTGGCGACCTCGGCCTGCAGGTCGCTCTCGCCCCGGCCGGAGCGCGCCATCGCGGCGCGCAGCCGGTCCTCGGGGATGAGGATGTCGCCGTGGATGCCGGTGACGGCGTGGAAGATGCCCAGGCCGGGGGTCGAGCTGTAGCGCTCGCCCTCGGCGGTGGCGCAGGGTTCGGCGGTCACCTCGAAGCGCAGCAGGTGCCAGCCGCGCAGTGCGGAGGCGAGCCTGGAGGCGGTGCCGGCCTGGCCCTGCCAGGAGAATTCGGAGCGCCAGGTGCCGGGCGCCGCGGGCTGCCGGATCCAGTCGAGGGCGACCCGCACGCCGAGAACGCCCCCCACGGCCCATTCGACGTGCGGGCACAGCGCGCGGGGCGCGGAGTGCACGTACAGAACTCCACGTGTCGTCACCGGGACCTCCAGTGCGGTTCGAGGTTCGCCTTCCTCAGCGGCCTCGCACCCGTAACGGTCCCGCCCGGGGCAGCGGTGGGCGCTGAGCCCGCATGGCCACCCCCGCACAAGCTCGCGAGGTTACCAACAGTAAACACCATCGGGAGCAATTCTCCTGAAAAGGGACAGGAAGTGACGTGTTGTGATGTCGTCGTGCCGCGTTCACAAAGATCCCGGAACAAGTTGATCACCGGGGAAAAGTTACCGTGCGGGGAGCCCTGCGGGGTGACGTACCGTCGGTCCAGAACAGATATCACCCGGCCGGAGGGGGAACGAGATGGGTACGACCAGGAGGCGAAGGCCGTCCGCGGGCATACGGACCGCCGCCGCGGTGCTCGGTGCCGCACTGCTGGCCACCGGCTGCGACGACGGCGGCGCCGAGAACAAGGCGTCCCCCGCGAAGTCCGCCCCCACCCGCCCGGCCTGGAACACCCGCCCCGAATCCCTGGCCTCCCTCGGCGACTCCATCACCCGCGGCTTCGACGCCTGCTCGGTGCTCAAGGACTGCCCCGAGGTCTCCTGGGCCACCGGCACGGAGGTCGACAGCGTCGCCCGGCGACTGCTGCTGTCCCCGCAGACCAGCAGCTGGAACTACGCGAGGACCGGCGCACGCATGGCCGACCTGCCGGATCAGATGCGCTCGGCCGTGACCCACAAGCCGCAGCTGGTGACCGTCCTCCTCGGCGCCAACGACGCCTGCCGCTCGGATGTGACCGAGATGACACCCGTCGACCGCTTCCGCGCGGACTTCGAGTCCTCCCTGGGCACCTTGCGCAGCAGCCTGCCCAAGTCCCAGGTGTACGTCGCCGGCATCCCCGATCTGAAGCGGCTGTGGTCGGAGGGGCGCAAGAACGCGCTCGGGAAGCAGATCTGGAAGATGGCGTCGATCTGCCCCTCGATGCTGCGCGACGCCGACGCCGTGGACGAGGCGGCCGAGGAACGGCGGGCACAGGTCGACAAACGGGTCGGCGAGTACAACGCGGTGCTCAAGGACGTCTGCTCCCGGGACGCGCTGTGCCGCTACGACGGCGCGGTCAACGGCTACGGCTTCACCGGCCAGGAGCTGAGCAGGTGGGACTGGTTCCACCCCAGCAAGAAGGGCCAGGGAGAGCTGGCCGGCATGGCCTACCGCACGATCACGTCCAAGGAACCGGTGGCGTAGGAGAACCGGACCCGGCAAGCACCGCAGCAGGGCCGCCCCGGTGCCGAAGGGCGCGGAAAGCGGACCGGCACCGGCAGGCACGGAAAGACGGCCCGGCGCCGGCGAACGCGGAAGGGCGGACCCGCACGGACCCGCACGGGCAGGCGCGGAAGCGCGAAGGGCGCCGCGGGCGTGGAAGGGGCAGGGGCAGGGCCTGTCAGGTGGCCCCGCCCCTGGCGCGGCCGGAGAGCCGGCCCCGTCTCACGGCCCGGTCCCGCACCGCCGGCGCGGGCGCGGACCGTGCACCGGTGCCCGTACCCTCGCCCCGGGCGACCGGTCGTCCGCGCACCGCCCGATGGAGCCCAGGCCGTGGCCGAGGGCTCGCGCGAAGACCGCGACCACCCTCTTCCAGCACGCTATCCGATGAATGCGCGTGCCGCATAAGCGAGTTCACCCGTCACGGGGACAACACCGGTCGCCCGGCCGGTCATTCCGTACTCTCGCCGTGTGTGCAGAGCCCGACGCCGGTGATGCCGTCCCAGTCCGTCAGCTCCTCCACCAGCGGATGCGCGGAGCCCTTGCCCTCCAGGCTCAGCACGACACCCGCCTCCTTGCCCTTGCCCTTCCCCTTGTCGGGCCCCTCCCCGGCGCCCGCCTCGGCGTCGACCTGTACGTCCGTCACCTGGAAGCCGCTCTTCGTGCACAGCTCCAGCACCCGGCCCAGCAGGCCCCGGCGCGTACGGTAGGACAGCCGCAGCTCGACCCGCTCGGTGACCGGTGCAACCGCCAGCCGCCGCGTGACGACGGGGAATCCACGGACCACCAGGAAGTGCACCACGGTCGCGGCGGCCCCCAGCAGCGGCAGTCCGCCGCCGCACGCCATGCCCACGGCACAGGTCAGCCAGATGGTGGCGGCCGTCGTCAGGCCGCGCACCGCGTCGCGGCGGACGAAGATGAGGCCGCCGCCGATGAAGCCGATGCCGGAGACGATCTGCGCCGCCACCCGGGAACCGTCCAGGCGGGCGCCCCCGGCCAGCTCGGGCATCGCGCCGAAGCCGTGGATCGAGATCTCCATGAACAGGGCGCTGCCCACTCCGACCAGGGTGTGCGTGCGCAGGCCCGCGCTCTTCTGCTGCAGTTCGCGCTCCAGGCCGATGAGCGAGGAAAGGAGCAGGGCGAGCCCCAACTCGATGAGCTGGCGTACCCCTTGGCCGCTGCCCGGTTCGAACAGCGGGGCAGCGAAATGGCGTCCGGCGGATATGAGCGGGTCGGCGAGAAGCTGCGAGAATGCCATCTCGCCATTGTGGCCTGAAGGTGACTGTGCGCGAGGGGAGTTGACCTCCCCCTACCGCCAATGCCTTCGCAGTGGTTTCCTTCCAGCTCATGAGACCCATTGATTCTTCCCGGACATCCCGTCGGGCCCGCCTCGGCACCCTGGGCGCCGCTCTGCTCGCCTGCGCACCGCTGGCCCTCTCGGCCCCCGCCGCGGCCGACCCCTCCCCCGCCTCCTCCTCCGCACGGACCGCACCGCTCACCGTCGAGGAGCAGCGGCTGACCGGCGCCGTGCCGCGGGAGATCCTGCGGCGCAGCGGTTTCGACGACATGGCGCCCGGCTTCGCCCGCGCCCTGTCCCGTACCCGCTCCGTCGGGCAGGCGCAGTTGCTGGCCACGGCCGAGGGGCGGCGGCTGTGGCGGCGGGCCGTGGACCGGGTGCAGGGCCGGGGGCCGGACGGCGGGGACCTGAGCCGGGACGACGACCGTCCGCTGTACTGGGCCCGGCTGGGCATGACGCGAGCCCTGCGCGAGTGGCAGCCGGCGTTCGCGCTGGACGAGCGGCGCCGCGCGGATCTCGTGGCGGTGGTGGAGCGCGGCTCGCGCGGCCAGGACTCGGTCGTGCTGCCGCCGGGTTCCCAGGTCAAGCGCGTCGTGATCACCGGCTTCGACCCGTTCCAGCTCGACTCCGACATCCGCCGCTCCAACCCCTCGGGGGCCGCGGCGCTCGCCCTCGACGGCACCACCGTCGAGACCTCCGCGGGCCCGGCGCGCATCGAGGCGGCCCTCTTCCCGGTGCGCTGGGCGGACTTCGCGGACGGCACGGTCGAGCGGACGCTGCTGCCGCACTTCCGGTCCGGGGCGCGCCGGGCCGACCTGTTCACCACCATCAGCCAGGGCCGGCCCGGCCGCTTCGACCTGGAGCGCACCAACGGGGCGTGGCGCGGCGGCTACCCGGACAACGCGAACGAATCCCGTACGGAGACCGTGCCCGTGCCGCCCGGCGTGCCGACCGTGACCCCGCAGCCGCAGTGGACGACGACGACCCTGCCGTACGCCGCGATCACCGCGGCGGGGACCGGGCCGTTCCCGGTCCAGGACAACACCGCCGTCACCGAGATCCCGGCGGGCGGCACGGAGGAGGCCGACCGGGCGGACGGCCCGACACCGGGCTCGACCGCCCGCGCGGGCGGCGGCGGCGACTACCTCTCCAACGAGATCGCCTACCGGGCGACCCTGCTGCGCGACGCCGTGCGTCCCGGCATACCGGGCGGCCATCTGCACACCCCCGTGCTGCGGTTCGGCGAGGGCAACACCGATCCGGCGACGGGGCAGGTCACGGACCCCGCCTTCGTGAGGGACCGGCTGGCGATCACCGCGCAGATCCGGTCGGTGATCGCGGTGGCCGTGGGCAGCGCCGGACGGGCATGATGGCTGCGTGATCATCTCTGCTGCGCAGTTCACCGCCCGGCCCCGCGACATCGACGCCAACGTCGCCCGCATGGCCGGTTTCGTCACCGAGGCCGGCGAGCGGGGCGCCTCGCTCGTCGTCTTCGCCGAACTGGCCGTCACGGGCTACGAGCTCGACGCCATAGCCGACGGGGCCGGCCGGCTGACCCTGGCACCGGACGACCCCCGGCTCACGCCGCTGCGCGAGGCGTGCCGGGCGGCCGGCGTCGCGGCGGTGGTCAACTGCGCGGGGCGGGCGCCGGCCGGGCCGACGATCAGTTCGTTCGTGTACGGGCCGGACGGCGCGCTGCTCACCCGCTACGACAAGCAGCACGTAACGCAGACCGAGGCCGCGGCCGGCTTCGTCGCGGGGACGGCCGACGGGCGGTTCGCGCTCAACGGCGTCGCCTTCGCCCTCGCCATCTGTTTCGACGCCCACTTCCCCGCCCTCGCGGCCCGCGCGGCGGCCGACGGCTGCCGGGTGCTGCTGGCGAGTTCGCTGTACGGCCGGGGCGCGGGCCAGGCCGAACGACGGGAGATCTTCCCGGCCCTGGCGAAGGACAACGGCCTGCACGTGCTCCTCGCCAACCACGTGGGCCGGGCCGGCCCGTACGACGCGTGCGGACTGAGCGCGGTGTGGGGCCCGGACGGCACGGCCGTCGCGGAGGGGGCGGACGCGGAGGAGGGGCTGGTGCTCGGTCCTCAATCGCCGGACGGGCTTGGTTGAGCCCGTCCGGTGGCGCCTCCCGGCGGTGGCTGGGGGAGTTCGAGACCGGGTCCGTGGCGGAGCTCCGGCACGCGGCGAAGCCGCAGACCGGCTACAGCGGGAAGGGGCGGGACCGGGAGGACTCTCCGTCCTCGCGCTCAGCCGCCTCGTCCCCCTCGGCCTCGTCGTCCTCCTCGGCTGCCTCCCCCGTCAGCTCCCGCACCAGCAGCGTCGCCCCGGCAACCGCCCCCGGCATGACGAACACCGCCACGAACGGCACCAGGAACAGCAGCACCAACGGCACCCCGAAGCCGAGCGTGAGCAGCTTGCGCGAGCGCAGCATCCGCAGCCGTTCACGCAGCGCCACCCCGCGCCGCTGGAGGGCGACGGCGGTGAGCTCCTCGGCGAGGAAGAAGCCGGAGACGCAGAAGCCGATCGCGGGAATGACGGTCTGTCCGATGACGGGCACGAAGCCCAGCGCGAAGAGCAGGATGCCCCACAGCGCCACCCGCACGAGCACGGCGAGGCTCTCGCGGGCCGAGTTCCACAGGTCCCGCCAGAGCGGCAGCCCGGAGGCGGGGGCGGTGCCGCCCTCGGCGAGGTCGACCCGCTCGGAGAGCGACTCGTAGAAGGGCTGGCCCACCAGCAGTGTCACGGCGGTGAAGGAGATCAGCGAGAGCAGCAGGCAGCCGCCGAAGAACACCGCCGTCAGGGCCCCGCGGAAGAGGCCGAGCCAGGGCGTGCCCCAGTCGTCGGCGAAGGGCGTGGCCCAGTCGACGGCATCGTCCGCCCATACGACGAGCGCGACGATCGCCGCCGCGTACCCGACCAGTGTGATCAGGCCGGGCAGCAGCCCGAACCCCCACTGCCGGCGGTTACGCCCCACCCAGCGCTGACCCTTGGCCAGGTACGTCATGCCCGCAACAAGATCTCGCATGGCGGGAAAGCGTAGCCGCTTGGCGGGAATGCGATCGTCGCGCCCGGAAGCCTGCCGTCCGTCAGACGACGTCGAGGGTGACCTCGATGTTGCCGCGCGTGGCGTTGGAGTAGGGGCAGACCTGGTGGGCCTTCTCCACGAGGGAGCGGGCGGTCGCCTCGTCGACGTTCGGGATGCGGGCCGAGAGCGCGACCTTGATGCCGAAGCCGCCGTCCGCGGCCTTGCCTATGCCGACCTCGGCGGTGACGGTCGAGCCGGAGATGTCGGCCTTGGCCTGGCGGGCGACGACGCCCAGCGCGCCCTGGAAGCAGGCGCTGAACCCGGCGGCGAAGAGCTGCTCGGGGTTGGTGCCGGCGCCGCTGCCGCCCAGCTCCTTCGGGGGGTTGACGACGACGTCGAGCTTGCCGTCGTCGCTGGCGACGCGGCCGTCACGGCCGTTCTCGGCGGTGGCGACGGCGGTGTAGAGGACCTCTACGGGCTGGATCGGCATAACGTTTCTCCTCTGCGGGTGCATGCGGGGGTGGCCGGCAGCCCGCTGCGGGGCCGCCGTCAGGCGTTCGTGGTGCTTCAGGCGTTCGTGGCGCTCCAGGCGCCATGGGCGCTCATGCGCTCATGGCGCTTCAGGCGTCGAGAGTGACGATCATCTTGCCGGTGTTCTCGCCGCGCAACAGGCCCAGAAAAGCTTCTGATACGTGCTCGATGCCGTGCACGACCGTCTCGCTGTACTTGAGCTCGCCGGAGCGGATCCAGCCGCCGACCTCCTGGACGAACTGCGGGCGCAGCGCCTCGTGGTCGGAGACGATCATGCCCTGGACGCGCAGCCGCTTCGCCAGGATGTTGACCATGTTGCGCGGGCCGGGCGTCGCCTCGGTGGCGTTGTACTGGGCGATCATGCCGCACATGGTGACGCGGCCCTTGAGGTTGAGGGCGCCGAGCGCTGCTTCGAGGTGGTCGCCGCCGACGTTGTCGAAGTAGACGTCGATGCCGTCGGGTGCGGCCTCCTTCAGCTGCTCGGCGACGGGGCCGCTCTTGTAGTTGAAGGCGGCGTCGAAGCCGTACTCGTCGAGGAGGACCTTGACCTTCTCGTCCGAGCCCGCGCTGCCGATGACGCGCGCGGCGCCCTTGAGCTTGGCGATCTGGCCCACCAGGCTGCCGACCGCACCCGCGGCGCCGGAGACGAAGACGGTTTCGCCCTCCTTGAAGGAGGCGACCTCCAGCAGGCCCGCGTAGGCGGTCATGCCCGGCATGCCCAGCACGCCGAGGTAGGCGGAGAGCGGAGCGATCCCGGCGTCGACCTTGGCGGCGCGCCGGGCGTCCACGACCGCGTACTCGCGCCAGCCCAGGCCGTGCAGGACGTGGTCGCCGGGCGCGAAGCCCTCGGCGCGGGAGGCGACGACCTCGCCGACCGCACCCCCGTCCATCGGCTGGTCGAGCTGGAACGGCGGGATGTAGGACTTCACGTCGTTCATCCGGCCCCGCATGTACGGGTCCACCGAGAGGTGAATGTTGCGGACGAGGATCTGGCCGTCGGCGGGCTCGGGGATCGCGGCCTCGCGCAGGGCGAAGTCCTCGGGCTCGGGCCAGCCCTGCGGACGGGCGACGAGGTGCCATTCACGGCTGACGGCGGGCGTGGCGGACATGGGGACCAACCTTCCTAATGCTTCAGGAGCTGAAACAATCATGTGCCTCGATATTTCATGTTGTCAAGTAACCGGGTAGGCTGTGTCCCATGACTGCGACCCCGGCCCCGACTCCGCCGACCCCGCCGGCCGGCCCCCCGGCGCCCCCGCCCGACGCCCTGACGGTCGAGGTCGTCGAGCTCATCGGGACGGTCGTGGCGCGCTACCACGAGGAGTACGAGGAGGCGGCCGGCAAGCACTCGCTCACGGGCGCCCAGGCGCGCGTCCTGGCCCTGCTGGCCCGCGATCCGATGCCCATGCGGAAGATCGCCCAGAAGCTGAAGTGCGAGCCGTCGAACGTCACGGGCATCGTCGACCGCCTGGAGGCCCGGAGCCTGGTCGAGCGCCGCCCGGACCCCGACGACCGCCGCGTCAAGCTCGCCGCCGCGACGGCCGATGGCCGGGCCACCGCCGACCGGCTGCGCGAGTCGCTGCACTTCGCGCGGGAGCCGCTGGCCGGGCTGTCGACGCGGGAGCGCACGACGCTGCGCGACCTGCTGAGGCGGATGCTGGGCGAGGACGGAGCAGGGGCCCGCGAGCTCTGAGAGCCCCGGGCCCTCCGCCCGCGGCCGGAGCCGCGTGCCGCCCTATCCGGCGAGGGTCAGCTCGGCGGCGGTGACGACCGTGCCCAGGCGCGGCATGTCCAGCGTCACCGACGCCCGGTGCTCCTCCGCGGTCAGGGCGCTCATCGCGTCCTCGACGAAGACGAGCTCGTAGCCGTGGTCCGCGGCGGCACGGGCGGTCGACTCCACGCCGAGATTGGTGGCGATCCCGGCCAGTACGAGCGTCCGCACGCCCCGCTCACGCAGCCGCGCGTCGAGCTCGGTGCCGTGGAACGCCCCCACGGCCCGCTTGACGATCTCGATGTCCCCGGGCTCGGCGATCCCGGCGAGCAGCCCGCTGCCGGGCGGCTGCTCCGCGACGCCGGTCCGCTCCACCCGCACGACCACCACCGGCGCCCCGGCCTTGCGGAAGGCTCCCGCCAACTGCGCCGCGGTCCCGGCCACTTCGTCGCCGGGGCGCGGCGCGAGCGGCAACGCCACGAGGCGTTCCATGAGATCGACGAGGACGAGTGCGGTGCGCTGGGGGTCGATTTCCGTCATGGCCAGACGGTACCGGCCACGACCACGGCATGGGCGGCCTCCGGGCGTGCTCACGGCTGCCGGGAGGTAAAGCTTGCGGGAAAGGGCGGCTTTCGCTCCCGCCCGTACGACCGGCGCGCCAACTCGCCCGGGTTCCCCGATCGGTTGCCCGGACGAGGTCCCGGTGCGCGACGATTGCCCCCATGAGACCGGCACCCGACCCCGCCCCAGGCGCCACCCCCGCCTTCGGGCCCCTGGAGTTCCAGCTCGTCCTGTTGCGCCGGATGGCCGACCACCAGCCCGGCCTGGTCGAGGACGCGCTGCGCGAACTGGGCACCGGACGCGGCGAGATGCGCGAGGCCAACCGCCGCTGGCAGGCGATGCTGCGCTCACCGCGCCGCGGCGGCGCCCGGCCCCGCTACCGCTCCGTGCTCGGCCCGCCCGAGACCGTCACCGAGCGCCGCGTCGGGGACCTGGCCTTCGAGGCGACGACGTGGCCGGTGCCGCTCTGGCCCGACCTGCGCTTCGAGGTGCTGGGCGCGCCCGGCGGCGCAGTCTGGAACGAATGGCTGGTGCGCGCTCCCGGCGCACGAGGGCCCTCGCTCCGCACGATCGAGGACCTGCTGCCGTGGTCGTGCACGGTGGACGAGGTGGCGCGGGCCTTCGCGCCCGCCCGCCCCATGGAGGGGACGGCTCCCACGCGCTGGCAGCTGGCCTTCGCCGCCCCGGACGCCTCGGGACACCGTGGCGAGTATGTGGCGGAGTTCACGTGGGGCCTGTTCCAGCGGCTGGTGGGCCGGGCGGGCGGGGTGGCCGGGGGCCCATGAGCGGGCGGCCTCCCCCTGTGGTCGCACTTCGGGGGCGGGGAAGTGGCCGATCGGCCGAGGCACGGACGGCGGTCCGGTTCCTACGGTGGACGGCATGTCCCGTCGTACGCACCTCTTCACCCCCGCCCTGCTGGCCGTGCCGGTGATTCTGCTGGCCGCGTGCTCGCCGGGCGGCGGCACCGACAAGGTCATCGGCGGCCCGGCCCGGGCCGAGGAGCCCTCCCGGGTCGCCATCCCCTCCATCGGCGTGGCCAGCCCGCTGATCCGGGTGGGCCTGAACAAGGACGACACCGTGCGGGTCCCGCCGCCCGGGAAGAGCATGACCGCCGGCTGGTACACGGGCAGCGCCAAGCCCGGCACGCCGGGTACCGCCGTGATCGTCGGCCACAGCGACGCCCGCGACGGCAAGGCGGTCTTCCATGACCTGCACAAGGTCACCAAGGGCACCGTGATCGACGTCGAGCGCGGCGACGGGGTGGTGCTGCACTTCTCCGTGACCGGTACGGAGAAGGCCGGTGAGAGCGCCTTCCCCAAGCGGAAGGTCTACGGAGAGACGAACGAGAGGGCGCTACGGCTCGTCTCCTGCGCGGGCGAACTCGACGGCGGCGGGCACCCTGCGGAGAATCTCGTCGTCCACGCCGAACTGAAGGCGTAGGCGCGCGGCGCCCAGGCGGCGTGTGCGCCCGTCCACGCCGGAGAAGGCGTAGGCGCGCGGCACCCAGGCGCGCGTGTGCGCCCGTCCACGCCGGAGAAGGCGTAGGCGCGCGGCACCCAGGCGCGCGTGCGCCCATCCCCGCTGGAGAAGGCGTAGGCGCGCGACACCCAGGCGGCGTGTGCGCCCGTCCACGCCGGACCGAAGGCGTAGGCGCGCGGCCTCAGGCGCCTCTGCGCCCGGCCCGCGCGCCCGTGGGCGTCCTCCGGTCGCCTCTAGGCGATCTCTGCGGACAGCGTGATCGTCGTCCCGGCGAGCGCCTGGCTGACCGGGCAGTTCTTCTTGGCGTTCTCGGCCGCCGCCACGAAGCCCTCCTCGTCCAGGCCGGGCACCTCGCCGCGGACGGTCAGGTGGATGCCGGTGATGCCCTCGCCCGGCTGGAAGGTCACCTCGGCCTTGGTCTCCAGGCGGGTGGGCGGCGTACCGGCACCGGTCAGGCCGTGGGAGAGGGCCATGGAGAAGCAGCTGGAGTGCGCGGCCGCGATGAGCTCCTCGGGGCTGGTCTTGCCATTGGCCTGCTCGGCACGGGAGGGCCAGGAGACCGGGTAGGAGCCGATGCCCGACGACTCCATGGTGACGACCCCACTGCCCTTGAGCAGTTCGCCTTCCCAGACGGTGGTCGCGATGCGGTTGGTGGCCACTGGTTCCTCCCAGGAACAACGGTCATATAAAGATCAGTACGACGTCCCGATCATCCTGCCCCGGTCCCGCCGCCCCCGGTTGCGACACGCCCGTTCCAGGCGAGGAGCGCCGGGCGTCCGTGCTCGGTGCCGATCCGGCTGACGGTCCCGGTGTCCAGCCGGAACAGCGCACCGGCCGACGGCGGCAGCCCGAGCCTACGAGCCGTCAGCACCCGCAGGAAGTGCGCGTGCGCGACCAGGACGACATCGCCGCCGTCCTCGCCGTCGAGCCGGGGCCCGATCCGCGCCAGCACCCGGTCGGCGCGGGCCCCCACCTGGCCGGGCGTCTCCCCGGGGTGTCCGTCGGGGCCGGGGACGACCCCGTCGTCGAACAGGAACCAGCCGGGCCGGCCACGCCGGATCTCGGCGGTCGTGACGCCCTCGTAGCCGCCGTAGTCCCATTCGCGCAGGTCGGGCTCCGTCCGGGCGTCCTTCAGCCCCGCCAGCTCCGCGGTGCGCGCCGCCCGGGCCATGGGACTCACGAGCACCAGGCCGATCTGCCGCCCCTGAAGCAACGGCCGCAGCCCCTCGGCCTCCCGCTCACCACGCTCGGTCAGCGGCTTGTCGGTCCAGCTGGTGTGCCGCCCGTCCCGGCTCCAGGCCGTCTCCCCGTGCCGGATCAGCAGCAGCTCACTCATCGCCGCCCTGCGCCTTGTCCTGCGCCTGCGTCACCGAGGCCCGCACCTCGTCCATGTCCAGCGCCCGCGCCTGCTGGATCACGTCCTCCAGCGCGGCCTCCGGCAACGCCCCGGGCTGGGCGAACACCGCGATGTTGTCCCGCACGATCATCAGCGTCGGGATCGACCGGATCTCGAAGGCGGCCGCCAGATCGGGCTGCGCCTCGGTGTCGACCTTGGCGAACACCAGATCGTCATGGCGCCCGGCCGCCCTCTCGAACACCGGCGCGAACTGCCGGCACGGCCCGCACCACTCGGCCCAGAAGTCGATGAGGACGAACCCGCCCCCGGACACGACCTCGTCGAAGTTCTCCTTGGTGAGCTCCACGGTACTGCTGCTCATGACCGCCTACCCGCTTCCGGTTGTCTCGTCCGCCCCAGTGTGGCCCACGCACGGCAACGGACCCGGCCCGCGACGTATTCCGGCCCCGCCACCGCCCGGGATCCGGCCCCCGACAGCACGAAGCCCCGCCCGGTCGGAACCGGTCGGGGCGGGGAGGAGGCCATGAAGAGGCAGGTCGCAACGTTTCTGCACCTGAACCGCGTGAGTGGGGCGGGTGGGACTCGAACCCACGGCCGACGGATTATGAGTCCGCTGCTCTAACCGGCTGAGCTACCGCCCCGTTCACGGCGCGTCGCGCACATCTGTGCGCGCCGTCTGCCGCAGCATAGCCGTTCATACGATCTGCTGCCCCGGAGGGGCCTTATCGTGTGATCGGTCTGACCAAGAGGACTTCGATCACCGCGGTTCGGTTCCTCCCGGAATGAAAAAAGGACCCCCGGGAGGGGCCCTCTCTCATCTGCTCCCCCGACTGGACTCGAACCAGTAACCTGCCGATTAACAGTCGGCTGCTCTGCCAATTGAGCTACAGGGGATCGCGCTCCCCCGACTGGACTCGAACCAGTAACCTGCCGATTAACAGTCGGCTGCTCTGCCAATTGAGCTACAGGGGATTGTCGCGTTTGCCTCGAATGCACCCCCGTCCGGCCTCCCGGGCGGCGTGCGCTCGCTGCGACACATACATTAGCGCAAGCAGGGGGGTGCTCCGCCAATCGGTATGCCCGGACCCCGGGAGTGACCTTCGGTCCTGCCGGGTAGGCGGCAGCACAGCGGCGGATCCAACGGAAGGGTGAGGCGCTATGCGCTACCGGCTGACGTTCATCACCGGCGCGGCTGTCGGGTACGTGCTCGGCGCACGGGCCGGGCGCGAGCGGTATGAGGAGCTGCGCAAGGGAGCGCGGCGGGTCGCACAGAATCCGGCGGTGCGCAACACGGCCGAAACCGCCGCGGTCAACAGCCGGGCAGTGGCCACCAAGGCGTTCGGCAAGGTCGGCGAGCGGTTGCCGGAGGCGGTGACCGGCCGGATCCGCTCCCTGCGGGGCCGGGGCACGGCCGACGAGGACGACTGGGGCACCAGCAACACCTGACCGGCGGCGGCCGGTGCCCGACCGGATGCGGGGTATTCCCCCAGGGTTTGGCATCATCACGGCATGGGCATAGTCGCCGGGTTGGACAGTTCCTCGGAGAGCACACGGATCGTCGTCTGCGACGCGGACACGGGCGCCGTGCTCCGGCAGGGGTACGCACCCCATCCGCAGTCGTCGCCGGAGGGCGATCCACAGGCGTGGCTGATCTCGCTGGGTGAGGCGGCGACCGGCGGGCTGCTGGAAGGCGTGCAGGCCATCGGCGTCTCCGCACAGCAGCACGGGCTGCTCACGCTGGACGCGGGCGGCGTGCTCGTACGCCCCGCCCTGCTCGGCAACGACAAGCGCGTACAGGCCGCCGCGGCCGATCTTGCCGACGCGCTGGGCGGCCGGGCCGCGTGGGCCGAGGCCGTCGGGGCGGTACCGCAGGCGGCGCAGCCGGTGGCGAAGCTGCGCTGGCTGGCCCGTAACGAGCCGGAGTCCGCCGCGCGGGTCGCCGCGGTGCTGCAGCCGCACGACTGGCTGGTCTGGCAGCTGCTGGGCCGCCCGGGGCGGTGCACGACGGACCGCGGTGACGCCTCCGGTACGGGTTTCTGGTCGGCGGCCACGGGCGGCTGGCGGCCGGACCTGGTGGAGCTGGCGCTGGGCCGCCAGGCGGCGCTGCCCGAGGTCCTGGGCCCGGCCGAGCCCGCCGGGCACACCCCCGAGGGGCTGCTGATCTCCGCCGGGACGGGCGAGACGATGGCGGCGGCCTTCGGGCTGGGCGTCGGCATCGGCGACGCCGTGATCTCGATGGGTGCCTCCGGTTCGGTCTTCGCCGTGCACCACTCGGCGCTCGCGGACACCACGGGCACCATCACCTCCTTCGCGGACGCGACCGGCATGCACCTGCCCGTCGTGCACACCCTCAACGCCGTGCGGGTCCTGCGGGGCACCGCCGAGCTGCTCGGCACGGACCTGCCGGGCCTCTCCGAGCTCGCCCTGCAGTCCTCCCCCGGCTCGTACGGGCTGGTGCTGCTGCCGTACCTGGAGGGCGAGCGGACCCCGCACCTGCCCCACACGGCGGGCACCCTGGCCGGGCTGCGGCGCGAGAGCATGAAGCCGGAGCACCTGGCGCGGGCGGCCTTCGAGGGCATGCTGTGCGGGCTCACGGACGCGCTGGACGTGCTGCGCGGGCGCGGCGTCGAGGTGCGCCGGGTGTTCCTGCTGGGTGCGGCGGCGGAGCTGCCGGCCGTGCAGGCGATCGCACCGCTGCTGTTCGGCACCCAGGTCGTCGTGCCGCAGCCGGCGGACTACGCGGCGCTGGGCGCGGCCCGGCAGGCGGCATGGGCCCTGGGCGTCCAGCAGGGCACGCTGTCCCCGCAGCAGCCCCCGCTCTGGCCTGCCGCCGCCAGCCAGGTGTTCGACCCGTCCGGCGAGGATCTGGCCGTCGGGCACGCGGTGCGGCAGCAGTACGTGACCGTGCGGGAGCAGACCCACCCCGGGTCGTTCAACGTGTCCTGACCGTTCCGGGCGCCGCGTGCTCAGTCGAGATAGCCGCGCAGCTGGTCGGCGAAGGCGTGATCGCGCAGCTTGTTGAGGGTCTTGGACTCGATCTGGCGGATGCGCTCGCGCGTGACGCCGAAGATCCGGCCGATCTCCTCCAGCGTGCGGGGCCTGCCGTCGACCAGCCCGTACCGCAGCTGGACGACCTTGCGCTCGCGCTCGCCCAGCGTGGAGAGCACGGCCTCCAGGTGCTCGCGCAGCAGCAGGAAGGCGGCGGACTCCACGGGCGAGGTGGCGTCGCCGTCCTCGATGAGGTCGCCGAGCGCGACGTCGTCCTCCTCGCCCACGGGCGCGTGCAGCGACACCGGCTCCTGGGCCAGGCGCAGCACTTCGCTGACGCGTTCCTGGGAGAGCTCCAGGTGGGCGGCGACCTCCTCGGCGGTGGGTTCGTAGCCGCGCTCCTGCAGCATGCGGCGCTGCACCCGCACCACGCGGTTGATCAACTCCACTACGTGGACGGGCACCCGGATCGTGCGGGCCTGGTCGGCGAGCGCCCGCGACATGGCCTGACGGATCCACCAGGTGGCGTATGTCGAGAATTTGTAGCCGCGGGCGTAGTCGAATTTCTCAACCGCCCTGATCAGTCCCAGGTTTCCCTCCTGGACGAGGTCGAGCATGGTCAGCCCGCGGCCGATGTAGCGCTTGGCGACGGAGACGACGAGGCGCAGGTTGGCCTCGATGAGGCGGCGCTTGGCCATGCGGCCGAGCACCACCAGGCGGTCGAGGTCGAGGGCGAGCCGGGTGTCGAGGTCGGGCGTGCTGCTCAGCTTCTCCTCGGCGAAGAGCCCGGCTTCGACGCGGCGGGCCAGCTCCACCTCCTCCACCGCCGACAGCAGCGGGATGCGGCCGATCTCCCTCAGGTACTGGCGGAAGAGGTCGGAGGAGGGGCCGCTGGTGTCGGCGCGCACGGCCGGTTCCGGTTCCGGGGCCGCCTCCTCGACGAAGGCCGGGGTCTCGGACGCGGGCGGCTCGGCCTGCTGCGGCACGGTCGGTGCCGGATCGGCCAGGGCCTGAGGCAGGGTCGGGGTCCGGGTCTGCACGGGGGCGACCTCCAGGGTGATCGCTGCTGAGGCGGCAGAGCATGCGGCAGAGCATTCATGGCGAGGCGACGGCCGGGCCGCCACCCGTGCCGGGGAGCTGGAGCGGCTTCGCGGGGGAATCCGGGTCCGGCAGGCCGGGCCTGCCGCGCTCCGAGGACTCAGGCACCGCCCACCAGTGTGGGGTACGACGCGGGCCCGCCACGAGGGGCGTGCGCTCACTTTCTGAGCCCGTATCGTGACCGGCTGCTTACGCGATGGGTACTTACAGCGCGGCGGCGCCGCGGTCCTTGAGGGACTTGCCGTACTGCTGGAGGACCCACAGCTCGTTCTGCACGGCGGCCAGGTGCTCGGGGGCGGCCTGTGCGCCCAGGCGGACGAGGCCGGCCTGCACCTCCTCGACGCGGCGCTCGACGGCCCGCAGCCGGACGTGGACGAGCTGGGTGCCGGCGTACGCCTCGTCGACCGTGCGGGCGTGGACGGCCTCGACGGCGAGCTCGGTGACCAGGGCGCGGACGGTGTCGTCGGGGGCGACCTCGCGGACCTTGGCGAGGTAACCGCTGTCGGCCTGGGTGACGCCGCCGGCCTCCTCGATGGCGCGCCGCACCAGGACGTAGGGCGGGGCGGTGAACTCGTCCTCCCCGTAGGCGTCGAAGGCGGGGGCGACCAGCTCGGGGTGCTGCAGGGCGAGCTTGAGCAGCTCGCGCTCGGTGCGGTGGGCGGGGCTGCGGAGGTTGAGCGCGGGGCCGCGCTGAGCCTGCGGGGCCGCCGGTGCGGGCGAGGACGGCCGGTGCTGCGTGCGCCCCTGGTCCTGGCCGGGGCGCTGGCCTCGCTCGCGGGCCCAGCGGGCGAGCCGGCCGACGCGGCGGACGACGAACTGGGTGTCGAGGATGCCGAGCATGCCGGCGAGCTGGACGGCGTACTCGTGCTGGATGGCGCCGTTCTTGATGCCCGCGACGATGGGCGCGGCGGCCTCCAGCGCGGCGGCGCGGCCCTCGGCGGTCTCCAGATTGTGCCGGGCGACGACTTGGCGGATGGCGAAGGCGAACAGCGGGGTGCGGGTGGCGACGAGGTTCTGGACGGCGGCGTCGCCCTCGGCCAGGCGCAGCTCGCAGGGGTCCATGCCGCCGGGGGTGATGGCGATGGAGGTCTCGGCGGCGAACTTCTGGTCGTCCTCGAAGGCGCGCAGGGCGGCCTTCTGGCCGGCGGCGTCGCCGTCGAAGGTGAAGACGACCTCGGAGGCGGCGTTGTCCATCAGCAGCCGGCGAAGGATCTTGATGTGGTCGCCGGCGAAGGAGGTGCCGCAGGTGGCGATGGCGGTGGTGACGCCGGCGAGGTGGCAGGCCATGACGTCCGTGTAGCCCTCGACGACGACGGCGCGGTTGGACTTGGCGATGTCCTTCTTGGCGAGGTCGATGCCGTAGAGGACCTGCGACTTCTTGTAGATCTGGGTCTCGGGGGTGTTGAGGTACTTGGGGCCGTTGTCGTCGTCGCGGAGCTTGCGGGCGCCGAAGCCGATGACTTCGCCGGTGATGTCGCGGATGGGCCACATCAGCCGGCCGCGGAAGCGGTCGATGGGCTTGCCGCTGCGGCTGTCCTGGGCGAGGCCGGACAGCAGCAGCTCCTTGTCGCTGAAGCCCTTGCCGCGCAGGAAGCGGGTGAGGTGGTCCCAGCCGGCGGGGCTGTAGCCGACGCCGAAGTGCTGGGCGGCGGCCTGGTCGAAGCCGCGGCCGGCGAGGAACTTCCGGCCGATCTCGGCCTCGGCGCTGCCGAGCTGGTCGGCGTAGAACTGTGCGGCGATCTTGTGGGCCTCGACGAGGCGGATGCGCTCGCCCTGCTGGCGGCCGGGGGTGTAGCCGCCCTCCTCGTACCGCAGGGTGATGCCGGCCTGGGAGGCGAGGCGCTCGATCGTCTCGGCGAAGGAGAGGTGGTCGATCTTCATGATGAAGTCGACGGTGTCCCCGCCCTCCTGGCAGCCGAAGCAGTAGAAGAGCCCCTTGGCGGGGCTGACCTGGAAGGAGGGGGACTTCTCGTCGTGGAAGGGGCACAGGCCCTTGAGATTGCCCCCGCCCGCGTTGCGCAGCTGGAGGTACTCGGACACGACGGCGTCGATCGGGACCGCGTCCCGGACCGCCTTCACATCGTCATCGTTGATCCTGCCTGCCACGCGTGAAGTCTACGGTGGCCCACCGACACTCCCGCTCGCCCCGCTCGCTCCGCCCGCCCCGCTCGCTCCGGCGCTCGACGGGAGCTTGATCGTGAAGACGGCGTGCGGGCCGATGCCCTCGATCGCGAACTCCTCGCCCCGCGCCTCGAAGCCGTGCCGCTCGTAGAAGCCCCGGGCCGCGGTGCGGCCGTTGCACCACACCAGGGCGGCACCGCGGGCCGCGGCCTCGGCGAGGCCCGCCCGCAGCACGGCGACGCCGTAGCCGAGGCCGCGCACGGCGGGGTCGCTTGCCATGCCGCGGAAGCGGTACGCCTCCTCGCCGGTGCCGGGCAGGGGTTCGGGGACGAAGGTGACGCAGCCCCGTACGGCCCCCTCCTCGTCGTACGCCGCGACGTGGAACGTCCCGGGGGCGGCGTCCTCGGGGAAGACGGCCGCCCCGGCGGGCAGGCCGGGGCGCAGCACGGCGTGCCGCAGCGCGAAGATCTCCCCGACGGGTACCAGGGCGGTGCGCGGGGGTCTCATGACGCGACCAGGGAGTCCAGCGCCACCGCCGGGTCGGCGAGGGCGTCCGGGTCGAGGCGGGCGCCGGAGCGGATGAGGTGCTGGACGGGTTCGGTGACGTCCCACACGTTGACGTTCATCCCGGCGAGCAGCCGGCCCTCGCGGAGCCAGAAGGCGATGAACTCGCGCTTGCCGACGTCGCCGCGGCAGACCACCTGGTCGTAGGAGCCGGGGGGCGCGTATCCGGAGTACTCCAGGGAGACGTCGTACTGGTCGGAGAAGAAGTAGGGCACCCGGTCGTAGGAGACCTCCTGGCCCAGCATGGCGCGGGCGGCCGCGGGGCCCTCGTTGAGCGCGTTGGCCCAGTGCTCGACGCGCAGGCGGGTGCCCAGCCAGGGGTGCTCGGCGGCGGCGACGTCGCCGGCGGCGTAGATGTCGGGGTCCGAGGTGCGCAGCGAGGCGTCGACGGCGATGCCGCCGCCGTCGGCGCGGCCGACGAGGGCCAGGCCGGCGGCCTCGGCGAGGGCCGTACGGGGGGCGGCGCCGATGGCGGCGAGGACGTCGTGGGCTGGGTGCTCCTCGCCGTCGTCGGTGCGGGCGGCCAGAACCATGCCGTCGTGGCCGGCGATCTCGGTGAGGCGGCCGCCGAAGTGGAAGCGGACGCCGTGCTCGCTGTGCAGATCGGTGAACAGGGCGCCGAGTTCGGGGCCGAGGACGCCGTGCAGCGGGGTCGGCTCGGGCTCGACGACGGTCACCTCGGCTCCGTAGCCCCGGGCGGCGGCGGCGACCTCCAGGCCGATCCAGCCCGCGCCGGCGATGACGAGGTGGCCGTTGTCGCGGCCGAGGGAGGACAGGACGCCGCGCAGCCGCTCGGCGTGGGCGAGGCGGCGCAGGTGGTGGACGCCGGCCAGGCCGGTGCCGGGGACGTCGAGGCGGCGGGGCTCGGCGCCGGTGGCCAGCAGCAGCTTGTCGTAGTGGATGAGGGTGCCGTCGCCCAGGCGCACGGACCTGGCGCCGCGGTCGAGGTGGACGGCGGGCTGGCCGAGGTGGAGCTCGATGTCGGCCTGGGCGTACCAGGCGGGTTTGTGGACGAAGACGCTGTCGCGGGCATCGCGGCCCGTGAGGTACCCCTTGGACAGCGGCGGCCGCTCGTAGGGGTGCTCGCGTTCGTCACAGATGAGGATCACCCGCCCGGTGAAGCCTTCGGCGCGAAGGGTCTCGGCCGCCTTGGCACCGGCCAGGCCCCCTCCGACGATGACGAACGTCTGGTGTGCGTCCACCACTTGCTGCCTCCTCGCTGCCGCGCAGCACGTGCCCGTTGACACGTCTGCGGTTGTCGCCCCCGGACGAAAAGCGACGCCACTGCCGAGCGTCCCGCACCCGGCGTGCCGCCGGTAGAGGGAGTACCCCGGACCGGCGGCCGGTCGCAAGGGCCACCCGGATCATCCATGGGACCCGGCCGGCGGCCGGGGGCGCGGCGCCGTGCCGGGCCGGGCGAGCCTGGCGTGCAGGGAGCGCGCGGAGCTGTCGGTCAGGGCGGCGATCTGGTCGACGACCGCGCGCAGCCGTCCGGCGTCGTCGGCGGCCTCGTTGAACAGGGAGCGGAACTGCGGGTCGAGGCCGTCGGGGGCGCGCTCGACGAGTGCCTCGGCGAGCTCGGCGATGACGACGCGCTGCTCGGCGCGGAGCTTCTCCTGGTCCGGGCGCTGCATGACGTACCGGTCCGCGACGGCCTTGAGCACCGCGCACTCGAGCCGCGTGGCACGGAGGACGACGAGCTCGGCGCCGTAGCGCGTGAGCCGGCCGGGCCCCCAGGCGGCCCGGGTGGCCCCTTCGGCGGCGAGGCAGAAACGGCCGATGAGCTGGCTGGTCGCGTCCTTGAGGCGGGCCTGGGAGACGGCGGAGCCGTCGTAGCCGTGCGGCCACCACTCCTGCCCGAGGAGGCGGTCCAGCGCCTCGGCCAGCTCCTCGGGGCCGGCCCCCGGTGCGTAGCGGCCGGCGGCGACGGCGAAGATCTCGCGGCGCTCGGGGTCGCTGAGCAGGACGCCGGGGTCCAGATGGCCCGCGTGCAGCCCGTCCTCGACGTCGTGCACGGAATAGGCGACGTCGTCGGCCCAGTCCATGACCTGGGCCTCGAAGCTCTGGCGGTGCGCGGGGGCGCCGCGGCGCAGCCAGTCGTAGACGGGGATGTCGTCGGGGTAGACACCGAACTTCCGGGAGGCCGGGTCGACGGGGTGGCCGCCGCGCGGCCACGGGTACTTGGTGGCGGCGTCGAGCGTGGCACGGGTGAGGTTGAGGCCGACGCTGACGAGCTCGCCCGTGGCCGGGTCGGGGGCGAAGCGCTTGGGCTCCAGCCGGGTGAGCAGGCGCAGCGACTGGGCGTTGCCCTCGAAGCCGCCGCACAGCCCGGCCACTTCGTTGAGAGCCTGCTCTCCGTTGTGCCCGAAGGGCGGGTGGCCGAGGTCGTGTGCCAGGCAGGCGACCTCGACGAGGTCGGGGTCGCAGCCGAGGGCCGCGCCCAGCTCCCGGCCCACCTGGGCGCACTCCAGGGAGTGGGTCAGGCGCGTACGGGGGCTGGCGTCCCAGTCCTGGGCGCTCACGCCCGGGGTGACGACCTGGGTCTTGCCGGCGAGGCGGCGCAGCGCCGCGGAGTGCAGCACGCGCGCCCGGTCGCGCTGGAAGGCCGTGCGGCCGGGGCGCTTGTCGGGCTCGGGTGCCCAGCGCTCCAGGTCGGACGGCTCGTATCCGGCGATGCCGGGCTTCTCTGTCGCGGTCCCTGCTGTGCTGCCGTTCATACACCCGACGGTAGCCCCAGGGTGTGACAGCAGCGATGCGCGTACGGCCCGGGAACCTCCTGGAACCCTGCCGCGTTGATCTCTCGCGAACGGGGGAGGTCTGATGGATTCGGCGGTTCCGGTGCGAAAGGCGCGCCTGCGGTTGAAGTTGCCGTGGCGGCTGCCTGCGACCAGAGGCGGCAGGCGGCGTGCGCTGTGGGTGCTGATGGGTGCCTGCGTGCTGGCGCTGCTGCCCGCCACGTGGGTGTACGCGGCGGGCGCGCCCCGGGTGCGGGCCATGGCCGACGTGCCCTCGGCACCGGTCGCGATGGTCTTCGGCGCGGGCCTGTGGGAGGGCGAGCCGTCCCCCTACCTGGCGCACCGGCTGGACGCGGCGGCCGAGCTGTACCGCGCGGGCAGGGTCCGCGTGATCCTCGTGACCGGCGACAACAGCCGCGAGGACTACGACGAACCGGACGCGATGCGCGCGTATCTGACGCGGCGCGGGGTGCCCGACGACCGCATCGTCAGCGACTTCGCCGGCTTCGACACCTGGGACTCGTGCGCCCGCGCCGAGCGCGTCTTCGGCGTGAAGCGGGCGGTGCTGATCACCCAGGGTTTCCACATACGCCGCGCCCTGGCGCTGTGCGAGGCGGCCGGGATCGACTCGTACGGCGTCGGGGTGGCCGCCAAGCACGACGTCACCTGGTACGCGGGCGGCGCGCGCGAGGTCTTCGCGGCGGGCAAGGCCGCCCTGGACGCGTTCGTGCGGCCCAGGCCCTCGTTCCTCGGGCCGCACGAACCGGGCGTCGAGCGCGCCCTGGCGGCGGCACGGGGGTAGGAGGCACGGGGGTGGGCGGCACGGGGGTAGGCGGCACGGGCCCGCGGCGGGCGCCCCGCCGGGGCCCGGCACGCACCCACGTGGCGGGCCCGCGGCGCCGCGGCCCGGCGTCGGGCCGCGTCAGGCGCGCCTGGGCTCCCGCCCGTTGATGGCGTCCAGGTAGAGCCTGAAGATCTCGTCGTCGTTGACGGGGCTGTAGGAGATCTTGTCGCTCTCGTCGCCGTCGGGCCCGCCGCCGTTGAGCCCGCCGAGGACGCCGATCAGGTCGCCCGTCCTCGTCTTCTCGTCGAAGTGGATGAGCCACGGGCTGCCCGAGGTGCCGGAGAAGTAGCCGTCACAGCGCATCGTCAGCTGCTTGTGGCCCTCCAGCCGGCTCGTCATGGCCGTACAGCGGATGGCCTGGTCGGCGGGGTCGCTGTCGGTACTCGGGTAGCCGATGACGGTCGCCCGGTTCGTGTCGCCGGGGGTGCGGACCAGGCGGTTGGCGCCGGTGACGCGCTCGATCTGGCGGCCCCGGCCGTCGGGGCGGACCGTGGCGAAGGCGAAGTCCAGGTCGGAACCGTCACCGATGTCCTCGCGCCGGGGGTCGACGAAGGTACGGTCGACCGCCCACACCCCGTAGGGCTGCTTGCGCTCGCCCCCGCGGTAGCCCGGGACGAAGGCGGCGTCGTCGCCGATGCCGCAGTGGCCGGCGGTGATGATCAGGTTGCCCTTGGGGCTGTGCACCACGCTGGCCGTGCAGTGGTGGTCCCGCATGTCCTCGCCTACGTAGAACAGCACCCCGACCGCCGGAACCCCGTCGAAGTGGCGGGCGCTGCCGGTGATGCGCTGGGCCTCGCTCCCGGCGTAGGCGTCCGCGTCGTCGCCCGTGGAGGCGGACATCCGCGAAGGGCCCCAGAACCGGCGGGCCTCCGCGCTCGACCAGCTGCCGTCCCGGCCGTGTCCGCCGGCGCCCTGCGGTACGGCCGCCGCGAGCGCGACCACGTACAGCCCCGCGACCACGGACCGGACCCATGGGGTCCGGCTCCACCGGGAGAAATGCACAGGCGCCCCCAGCGCGTCAGGAAGGTAGGCGACAGGCTAACGGGAACGTGCGCGATCGCCACGCACCGGACTGCGTTCCGCACTGCCGGTCGTACAAATGACCGATAAGTCCGGCCCCGGCGCCCCCCAGCCGCCCCAACGGTCTCAGCCGCTCCACTGGTCGTACGCCAACTTGCACACCAGCGACACCACCACCACGACCAGCACGCCCCGCACGAAGCCGCTGCCCCGCTTCAACGCCATGCGCGCGCCGACCGCGCCGCCCGTGAGGTTGAAGACGGCCATCGGCGCCGCCACGTGCCACAGGACGGCACCCTGCGCCGAGAAGGTCACCAGGGCGCCCACATTGGTGCACACGTTGACGATCTTCGCGGTGCCGGAGGCCGTGACCAGGTCCATGTGGAGGATCCCGGCCAGCGCGAGCACGAGGAACGTGCCGGTGCCGGGGCCTATGAGCCCGTCGTAGAAGCCGATGCCGAGGCCCGCGACGAGGATCGCCACCAGCACGCGCCGCCGGGTCGCCGGGGTGGCGGAGACCGTGGTGGTGCCGAAGGCGGGGCGCAGCAGGAGGAAGGCGAGCACGGCCAGCAGGACGGCCATGATCAGGGGGCGCAGGACGGCGCTGTTGATGCCGGACGCGAAGAACGCCCCGGCCAGCGAGCCGCCGAGCGCGGCCAGGCCGATGCGGACGGCGGTGCGCAGGTCCAGGGTGGCCTTGCGGGCATAGGCGACGGCGGCGGCGGTCGTGCCGCAGATGGCGACGGCCTTGTTGGTGCCGAGGATGTGCGCGGGCGCCGTGTGCGGCAGTCCCACCAGCAGCGCCGGGAGTTGGAGCAGACCGCCCCCGCCCACCACGGCGTCGATCCACCCGGCCGCGCCCGCGGCCACGCAGAGCATGAACAGCGTTGTCAGGGATATGTCGGGGGTCACCGGCGGATCGTACGGGCACGGGGGCGCCCGGCGCCGTTGCGGCCCATGAGGGCGACGGCCTCCCCGCCCCGCACGGACAGGCCGATGTCACGCAGCGCGTCGACGTGGCCATGCCGGACGGCCAGGCCGTCCACGGCAGCGGCGGCCACGGCTGCGGCGGGCGCCGTGCGAGCGCGGAGCCGGCTCCCGCGGACCGGCTGCCGGAGCAGGGGCCCCGTCCGGCGGCGTCAGCGGCGCCAGCCGCTCCCGCAGGGGCCCGGCCTGGCGACGGGCGTCACGTACGGTCAGCGGCAGCGGCAGCGGCGGCAGCAGCAGCAGCAGCAGCAGCAGTCGATGGTCACCGGTGCCTGGGACCGGCCGGTTCGTGGATCCGCTCAGTCCTGGGGAGCGCTGCGCCACCTCCACGAGGCCCGGCGCGGGTGCCCGGGCAGTTCCGTGCGGCCGGTGGCCCACAGCAGGGTGGGCCAGGGGTCGGCGCCCGTGGGAGCGTCGGGGAACAGCCGGGCCAGGGTCCGCTCGCACAGTGCGGCGGGCGGCTCCCAGGTGACGCCCAGCCCCGCGGCGACGTCGTGCGCGTGCACCAGGGCCTCGACGACCCCCATGGCCGCGAAACCCTCCGGGTCCGAGACCCCGTAACTGTGGAACGCCCGGGTCTGCGGCGGCTTCGTACGCACCATGGCCGCCAGCAGCCCCGTGCTCGCCTCCAGCACCTGGAACAGCCCGGCCAGTCCCGCCCCGCGCTCCGCGTGGATCGTCTCCTCGGGGCCGCCCGGTCGCAGACGGGCCTGCAGGACGGGCACATAGCCGTCCAACGGCGGCTCCGGCGGTGCCAGTTGCATGGCGTAGCAGAACATGTCGTCGGCGAGGTGCTCGACGGTCTCCCGGCAGTCCCACTCCAGCGAACCCGCGCGGTTCTGCCAGCTCGCCTCCGGTGCACCGCGCACGGCGGCGATCATCAGCCGGACGACCTCCTCGACATCATCGGCGGTGACGGGCTGCCGGCCGGGGCCGCCCGATGGCGAGCCATGCGCCAATGAACCATGCGCCGATGGCCCATGAAGTGACGAACCATGAACTGACGGGTCATGCGTTTCGGTCATGGCGCGACCGTACCAATGCCCACTGACAACCAGCGGGGAGTTTTCCCGTTCAGGCATGCGGATCCGGACCACCTGCGGGGCATCCCTCACCTAGGCTGGGAACGCCAGAGCGACTCACTCGTCACCGCCAGGACGGACCGCAGAGGAGCACAGCGCAGATGAACGGCTGGAGCGCGAGCGACATCCCCGACCAGAGCGGCCGCACCGCCGTGGTGACCGGCGCCAACAGCGGCATCGGCTACGTGACCGCCAGGGAGCTCGCCCGGCGCGGCGCCCGGGTGGTGCTCGCCTGCCGGGACACCACGCGCGGCAAGGCGGCCGAGGAACTGCTGCGGGCCCAGGCGCCCGGCGCCCAGGTCCGGCTCGCCCGTCTGGACCTGGCGGACCTCGACTCCGTACGGACCTTCGCGGCGGACCTCGCGGAAGAGCGGCTGGACCTGCTGGTCAACAACGCCGGGGTGATGGCACTGCCGCACCGAAGGACCGTGGACGGCTTCGAGATGCAGTTCGGTACCAACCATCTCGGCCACTTCGCCCTCACGGGACTCCTGCTGCCCCGGCTGCGGGCGGCCGGGCCCGGCGCGCGCGTGGTCACGGTCTCCAGCGGGCTGCACTTCCTGGGCACCGTCGACCCGCGCGACGTCAACATGGACCACCGCTACCGCCGCTGGATCGCCTACGGCCGCTCCAAGAGCGCCAATCTGCTCTTCGTGCACGAGCTGGCGCGGCGGCTGACCGCCGAGGGCTCCGGGGTGGTGGCGGCCGCCGCGCACCCCGGGTACGCGGCGACGAACCTGCAGACGGCCGGGGCGCGGATGGAGGAGCGGGCCTGGGCGGAGCGGGCGGCGGAGCTCCTCAACCGTGCCGTCGCGCAGAGCGCGGAGGAAGGGGCTCTGCCGTCGCTGTACGCCGCGACGGCGCCTGGCGTGCGGCAGGACGATTTCTTCGGCCCGCGCGTGCAGTTGTGGCGGGGTTCGCCGGCTCGTTCGCTTCGCGCGTCGTGGACGCGGGACGACCGGGCGAGTGCGGGGTTGTGGGCGGTGTCGGAGCGGATGACCGGCGTCACGTACGAGTGGGTGGGTGCCTAGGGTTGGGCCGGGGGGGCTTGGCCCCTGACCCGCCCTTTCACCGTTTCTTGTCCTCAAACGCCGGACGGGCTGGTCGTGCCCGTCCCCAAACGCCGGACGGGCTGGTCGTGCCCGGTCCCCGAACGCCGGACAGGCCCGGTTGACGAACCCGCCGGACGGGCCGGACGCGCAGCGTCCCCAAGCGCCGGGCGGGACGGGTCGGCGGGCTGGTCTCACTTGTCGCCGGGTGGGTCCGGTGCCAGGGCTGCCTTCTTCAGCAGGCGGCGGGCGCCCTCGTCGTCGATGCGGGCGGCCAGGGCGGCCAGTGGCAGGGCGCCCTCGCGCAGGAGGCCGTGGGCGCGGGCGCGGCGGGCGCCGGTGTCGAGCCGGTGCCACAGGAGCGGGTTCGCGGCGAGCACGGCGGGGTCCAGTTCGACGCGGTTGCCGCCGGCGTCCCGCAGGACCAGGCGTGGGGCGACGCCGTCGGCACGGCGCACCTGGGTGAGCAGGTCGGTCCGTACCCGGTGCTCGCGCAGCAGCCCGCGGGCGGCCAGCCAGTTCTCGCCGGCGGTGATGCGCGCGGGCCGCAGTACGGCGACGAGTGCCGCCCCGAGGGCGCTCCAGGCGCAGCCACGCGGCCAGTCGAGGCTGCCGCGGGCGAGGTCGGCGAGGACGAGCACGCCCCCGAGTGCCAGCCCGCACCACCAGGCGGCGCGGGCCTCGCGCCGCCAGCCCCGGTCCCAGGCCAGCACGCCGCCTTCGGGCGGGCGGGCCCCGCAGCCCCGGCCGTACGCCTCGCCCGCCCGCGTACGCGCCCGTAATGTCTGTCGCCGTCCCATGGTGCCGACGCTAGAACCGCGCGCCGGACCGTACGCCGGGTGTTGACACTGTGCTGACGCGGTCTTGGCCAATCCTTGCGGGACCCTGACGCCGCGCCGCCCCGGGCGTCAAGAACGCGTTCGGATCGTGGCAAAGAGCGCCAAGACGCCGCCAAGGCCGGGCGCCGCCCCGTCGGCGCGGACGCACGCTGGGCCTCCGCGACCACGGAGGTACGACAGAAATGTCCATGCTGGCCCATTCGGAGCACGCTGCCGGTACCGGCGAAGAGCCGCCCGGTACCGGTGCCGCGCGGGCCGCGGCGCAGGACCCGCACCGGCTGACGGCAACGCAGGGTCTGGCGGCCCTCTCGCTCGACGCGATGGCGTCGGTGGCGTACGGTCCCGAGGCGATCGTCCTGGTGCTGGCGGCGGCCGGGGCGCACGGTCTGGGTTTCACGCTGCCGGTCACGCTGGCGATCGCCGCCCTGCTGGCCGTGCTGATCGCCTCCTATCGGCAGGTGATCGCGGCGTTCCCGGACGGCGGCGGCTCCTATGCCGTCGCCAAGCGCCATCTGGGCCGGCGTACGAGCCTGTTCACAGCCGCGTCGCTGGTGCTGGACTACGTGCTGAACGTGGCCGTGTCGGTGACCGCCGGCGTCGCCGCGCTCACCTCCGCCTTCCCCTCCCTCCACGGTGACCGGATGTGGCTCTGCCTGGGGGTGCTGGTGCTGGTCACGGCGGTGAACCTGCGCGGCATCGTGGACTCGGCGAAGGCGTTCATCGTGCCGACGGCCGTCTTCGTCGGCTCGGTTCTGGCGCTGATAGCCGTGGGGCTCTTCCGTGACGCTCCCGCGAGCACCGCGGCCGCCGCCGGGCACGCGTCCGTGCTCGCCGGCGACGCCACCACCGTCGGCGCGCTCCTGCTGCTGAAGGCGTTCGCCGCCGGCTGTTCGGCGCTGACCGGCGTCGAGGCCGTCGCCAACGCCGTCCCGTCCTTCCGCGCCCCGGCCGCCCGTCGCGCGCAGCGCACCGAGGTAGCGCTGGGCGCGCTGCTGGGCGTCATGCTGATCGGGCTGTCGGTGCTCATCGGCCGGTTCCATCTGCAGCCGGTCGAGGGCGTGACCGTCCTCGCCCAGCTGGCGGACGCCTCGCTCGGCCACCACTGGGCCTTCTACGTCGTGCAGTTCGCGACCGTCGTGCTCCTGGCGCTGGCCGCGAACACCTCCTTCGGCGGGCTGCCGGTCCTCATGGGCCTGCTCGCCCGCGACAACTACCTGCCGCACGTCTTCGGCCTCAAGGCCGACCGCCAGGTCCACCGTCACGGTGTGCTGGCGCTGGCAGCCGTCTGCGCGCTGCTGCTGGTCTTCTCCGGCGGCGACGTCAACACGCTCGTGCCGCTGTTCGCGATCGGGGTGTTCGTCGGCTTCACCATCTGCCAGGTCGGCATGGTCCGCCACTGGCGGCAGGAACGTTCCGCCGGGTGGCGGGGCAAGGCGCTGCTCAACGGCTTCGGTGCCGTGCTCACCGGCGTGTCGGCCGTCGTCGTCACGGCCACCAAGTTCGCCGAGGGCGCCTGGCTGATCGTCGTCGCGCTCCCGGTGCTGGTAATGGCCTTCGAGGCCGTCCACCGGGCCTACGCGCGGATCGGCGAGCGGCTGGAGCTGGGCCGGGTTCCCGAGACGCCGCGGCGCTGCCACTCGGTGGTCGTCGTGCCCGTCTCCTCGCTGTCCCGGCTGACCAGCAAGGCGCTGACGGCCGCCGTATCCCTGGGCGACGAGGTGGTGGCGGTCACCGTCACCCAGGCCGACGGCGAGGGGCGGCGGGCGGCGGAGTCGCTGCGCCGGGACTGGGAGCTGTGGCGCCCCGGCGTGGACCTCGTCGAGCTGCCCGCCCCCTCGCGCTCGCTGGGCCGGCCGATCGTGCACTACGTCCGCGAGCTCGCCGACCGCCACCCCGACATCCGCGTCACCGTCCTCATACCGGAGGTCGAGCCCGCGCACGTCTGGCAGCGGCTGCTGCAGAACCAGCGCGGCGCGGTCGTCGCCCACGCGGTGCGCCGGGACACCGACGCGGTGATCTGCCGGCTGCGGTTCCGGCTCGGCGCCCAGCCGGCCGGCGCCCGGCAGGGCACGCCCGGGAAGGCCGGCACACGGCGGTAACCCCTCTGTCGTAATCCCTCTCCATCATTGATCGTTGGTCCGTACGGTCCCGACGCCGAGGGGAAGAGCCGACATGCCGATCAGCCGCAGACTGCTCATGGCCGGCGGCGCCGGACTCGCGCTGACGGGCGGCCTCGCCTCCGCGTGCGGTGCGAACACCGGGCGCGGAGGCGGTGGTTCAGGAAGACCCCGCCTGTCGCAGTGGTACCACCAGTACGGCGAGGCGGGCACCCGGCAGGCGGTGGGGCGGTACGCGGCCTCCTACAAGGACGCCGACGTCCGGGTGGAGTGGCGGCCGGGCAACTACGACCAGCAGGCCGCGGCCGCCCTGCTGACCGCCTCCGGCCCGGACGTCTTCGAGGTCAACGGCCCCACGCTGGACCAGATCCGGGGCGGGCAGATCGTCGATCTGACCGACCTGATCAGGGATGTCAAGAGCGACTTCAGCCAGACCGTCCTCGCCCCCAAGACCCACGACGGCCGCGTCTGGGGCATTCCGCAGCTCGTCGACACGCAGCTGCTCTACTACCGCAAGAGCCTGTTGGAGGCTGCCGGGGTACGGCCGCCCACCACCCTGGACGAACTGGTCGACGCCGCGCGGAGGCTATCGAACGCCAAGGTCAAGGGGCTCTTCCTCGGCAACGACGGCGGCGCGGGCGTCCTGGGCGGCACTCCCCTGCACGCCGCCGGGCTCTCCCTCGTCACCGACGACGGCAGGGCCGGCTTCGACGACCCCGCCGCCGCCCGCACCCTCGGCAAGCTCCACCGGCTGTACGCCGACAAGTCGCTGCTGCTGGGCGCGCCCACCGACTGGGCCGACCCCTCGGCGTTCGTCCAGGGCCTCACCGCGATGCAGTGGTCCGGGCTGTGGGCGCTGCCGCAGATCAAGAAGGCGCTCGGCGAGGACTTCGGGGTGCTGCCGTTCCCGCCGGACGGCCCGGCGGGCCGGCCCGCCGTTCCGGTCGGGGCGTGGACCGCGGCCGTCAGCACCCGCAGCGAGCACCGGGACGTGGCCAAGGCGTTCGTGAAGTGGCTGTGGATCGAGCGCACGGACTACCAGGAGGACTTCGCGCTGTCCTACGGCTTCCACATCCCTGCCCGCACCTCGCTCGCCGCGAAGGCGGACCGGCTGGGGCAGGGCCCGGCGGCGGAGGTGGTGCGGTTCACCAAGGACCACGGGTATCCGGCGCAGCCCCTTCTGTGGACACCGCCGAGCCAAACCACCTATCAGGATGCTCTCAACCGCATCATCAAGGGCGGCGCCGACCCCGGCACCGAGCTGAAGGCTGCCGTCCGCAAGACGGAGGCCGAGCTGCGCCGGGTGCGGAAGGGGTCATGAACACGCGAGGGAGCGATCGGCGGCGGGAGCGGAACCGTGCCCTCTGGTTCTGGACGTTCGTCGGCCCGTTCGTGGCCGGGCTCGTCCTTTTCACGTACGTACCGCTCGCCTGGAGTGTGTACCTGAGCTTCTTCGACGCCCACAACACCGTCTCCCCCACGGACTTCGTGGGCCTCGGCAACTACACGGCGATGCTCGGCGACCCGGCCTTCCGCTCGTCGCTGGTGACGTTCGCGGTCTTCACCGCCTTCATCGTGCCGGCCACCTATGCGCTGTCCCTCGCCCTGGCCCTTGCGGTGAACCGGCTGCGCTTCGCCCAGGCGTTCTTCCGGTCGGTCTTCTTCCTCCCGGCCGCCTGTTCCTACGTCGTCGCTGCGATGGTCTGGAAGCTGTCGGTCTTCAACGGCGTGCGCTTCGGGCTGGCCAATACCGTTCTCGGCTGGTTCGGGGCCGAGCCGGTCGCCTGGCTGGCGGCCACGGACCCGCCCTGGTACTGGCTCGTCATCGTCACGGTGCGGCTGTGGCTGCAGGCGGGCTTCTACATGGTGCTGTTCCTCGCCGGGCTGCAGCGCATCCCGGTGCGGCTGTACGAGGCCGCGGCGCTCGACGGCGCGCGGCCCGGGTGGCAGACGTTCCGGCACATCACCTTCCCGGCGTTGCGCGCCACCTCGGTCGCCGTGGTGCTGCTGCTGGTCGTGGGCGCCTTCCAGGCGTTCGACGAGTTCTACAACCTGCTCTCCGACGCCCGCGGCTACCCGCCCTACGCCCGGCCGCCCCTGGTCTACCTGTACTACACCGCGCTCGGGCAGGGCCAGGACCTGGGCCTGGGCAGCGCGGGCGCGGTGATCCTGGCACTGATCATCGCGGTGGTGACCGTCGTACAGGCCCGCTGGTCGGGGCTCGGCCGCAAGGAGGAGGCGTAGCCGTGGAGAACGCTCTGGTACGCGCCGGGCGCGCGCTGCGGCTGGTGCTGCTGATCGCGCTGGCCGCGCTGTTCCTGATCCCCTTCTACCTGCTCGTACGCAACGGCCTCGCGTCCGAGGCGAACATCACCGCACCCACCTGGACGTTCTTCCCGCGCGATCCGCACTGGTCGAACGTGCGCGAGCTGTTCGCCGACCCGGACGTGCCGATGGCGCACGCGCTGCTCAACTCCTCGCTGATCGCGGTGGCCACGACCGCCGGCACGCTGCTGGCGGCCTCCCTCGCCGGGTACGGCCTGGCCCGCATCCCCTACCGGCACGCGAACGCCGTCTTCTACGCGGTCGTCGGCACCCTGATGGTCCCGGCAGCCGTCACCTTCGTGCCGTCCTTCGTGCTCGTCTCCTCGCTCGGCTGGGTCTCGACCCTGCGCGGGCTGATCGTGCCGACGCTCTTCAGCGCCTTCGCCTGCTTCGTCTTCCGCCAGTACTTCCTCGGCTTCCCGCGCGAACTGGAGGACGCCGCCCAGGTCGACGGCCTGGGGTACTGGCGCACGTACTGGCGCGTCGTCGTGCCCAACTCGCGGCCCGTCTTCGCGGCGGTCGGCACGATCGTCTTCATCGGCGCCTGGAACTCCTTCCTGTGGCCGCTGGTCATCGGACAGGGCCGGAGCTCGTGGACCGCGCAGGTGGCCCTGTCGACCTTCACCACCGCGCAGACCGTCAACCTCCACGAGCTGTTCATGGCGGCCACCGTCTCGATCGTGCCGCTGCTCCTGGTCTTCCTGCTCCTGCAGCGCTACATCGTGGCCGGCGTGGAGCGCTCCGGCATCGACGACTGAACCCGGGCGCGGGCCTGCCCCGGCTGGAGTCCGGGGGTCACCCCCCGGGAAACTGCAGCATCGTGGCCGGCGTGGAGCGCTCGGGCATCGACGACTGAACCCGGGCGCGGGCCTGCGGGCCGCCCCGGTGGCCGCCGCGCAGCAGCGCCGCGCCCAGGGGCGTCAGGGTGTGCATCACGGCGCTGCCGTTGCGCAGCGTCAGCACCAGCCCGGCCTCTCGCAGGACGCCCGCGTGCTGGCTCGCCGAGGCCGCCGACACGCCCACCCTGCGGGCCAGTTCGCTGGTGGTGCAGCCGCCCCCTATGGAGCCCAGGACCGCCGAGCGGGTGTGCCCGACGAGCTTGCCCAGCGAGCGCGGGGCGGCCGGGACGACGGGCGCGGACTCCGACATGGCCCGGGCGGGGTAGACCAGGACGGGCGTCAGCTCCGCGTTCTGCAGGGTCACCGGGGTGCGCCGGCAGAAGAACGACGGCAGGAGCAGCAGGCCGCGGCCATTGAGGTACATGTCGCGGTCCACGGGGTAGTCGACCTCGAGGACCGGTGCCTGCCAGCGCATCGTGGGCGGCAGCGAGGACAGCAGCGCGTCGGCCCCGCCGTCCAGCAGGGCCCGGCCGCGCACGGCCCGGTCGGCCTCGATCTGCGCCTGGATGTGGGTCCAGTAGGGGGCGATGGCCGCCTGATGGTAGGAATGCAGGGCGCTGATCAGCTTGCCGAAGGCGCGGGCGTCACCCTCGGCCAGCGATCGTATCCAGGCGGGCAGCGTACGGACGGTGGACAGCCGGCCCAGTTCCTCGTGCACCCGGTCGGCGGGCGTGGCCCGCAGTGCCTGTATGCCGGACTCGAGTCCGAGTAACCCTTCGGGCGGTGTCAGGAAGTCCGGGAAATAACCACGTGGCGGAACCAGCGGCGCCAGAAGCCGCGTTTCACCATTCAACCGAGGACGGGTTTCCGAGCGCCAATCGCCGAAGATCGACTCGCCTTGTTTGTCCCGGAGTCGGTGCAGGCTCAATACGGTTTCCCACAGCACGTCCGGGTCTCCGGCCAGGCGCAACCGGGCCAGATCGAGTCCAGTGAAATGGACACGCAGCACCAAACCCCCACATGAGACATCCGCAACCACCCCCCGCCCACTGAGTATGCACACCGATACACCGTGTTACCACGCCCTTTTGGCCACAGTTGAAAGGACTCGCGGCGAACATCGCAGAAGCGAAATGCTATTCACGCACTCAGGGCCGCACCCGCTCGTTCCCGTGGGGGGTGGCGAGCGAAAAAGCGGCCGCTGAGTATGTGAGTTGCCGCCCGAGCCGATGCGGGCGGCAACAACTCCCGGTGGGGGAGTAAGAGGGGCGGCGCTCCCGCACGGGCGCCGCCCCTTCACCGTTCCACCGGCCGCCGGGGCCCACGGCGGCCCGCCCGTCCGCCACGACTGATGATCGCCGCGTGTACGCCGCGTTACGAGGCGGTTAAACCGCCCCCGCGCCTCCCGCAGCCCCTCCCCCGGCCCCCGGCGCGGTCCGGACCAGCGCCTTTGCCCCAGGATGGCCGGAAGGGGCAGCACCCGTACGGGTACTGCCCCTCCTACCGGAGCCGCAAGGGTCTGAGGGTCGAGGTCATCCCACAGCGGCTCCGGTGCTCATGCGGCCTGCGCTCAGCGGCTGTCGCCGGCGGCCGCCGTCCCGCCCACCGCCGCCGCGCGGCCCGCCTCCAGGCGGGCGACGGGGATGCGGAAGGGGGAGCAGGAGACGTAGTCCAGGCCCACCTCGTGGAAGAAGTGCACCGACTCCGGGTCGCCGCCGTGCTCGCCGCAGACGCCGAGCTTGAGGTCGGGCCGGGTGGCCCGGCCGGCCGTGGCCGCCGCGCGGACCAGCGAGCCGACGCCGTCGCGGTCGATGGTCTCGAACGGGCTGACCCCGAAGATGCCCTTCTCCAGGTAGGCGGTGAAGAAGCTCGCCTCGACGTCGTCGCGCGAGAAGCCCCACACCGTCTGGGTGAGGTCGTTGGTGCCGAAGGAGAAGAACTCGGCGGCCTCTGCGATCTGGTCGGCGGTCAGCGCGGCACGCGGCAGCTCGATCATCGTGCCGAGCGGCAGCGTGAGGCCGGCGCCCGTGGCGGCCTCGACGTCGGCGATGACGCGCTCGGCCTCCTCGCGGACGATCTCCAGCTCCTGGACGGTGCCGACCAGCGGGATCATGATCTCGGCGCGCGGGTCGCCCTTGGCGTCGATGCGCTCGGCCGCGGCCTCGGCGATGGCCCGCACCTGCATGGCGAACAGGCCGGGGATGACCAGGCCGAGGCGCACGCCGCGCAGGCCCAGCATCGGGTTCTGCTCGTGCAGCTTGTGCACGGCCTGCAGCAGGCGCAGGTCGTTCTCGTTGGCGTCCTCACGGGCCTCGGCGAGCGCGACGCGCACCGACAGCTCGGTGATGTCGGGCAGGAACTCGTGCAGCGGCGGGTCGAGCAGGCGGACCGTGACGGGCAGGCCGTCCATGGCCTCGAACAGCTCGACGAAGTCGGCCTTCTGCAGCGGCAGCAGGGCACCCAGTGCCTCCTCCCGCTCGGCGTCGGTGTCCGCCAGGATGAGCCGCTCCACCAGCTCGCGCCGCTCACCGAGGAACATGTGCTCGGTGCGGCACAGGCCGATGCCCTGGGCACCGAAGCGGCGGGCGCGCGCGGCGTCCTCGGCGTTGTCGGCGTTGGCCCGTACGCGCAGCCGGCGCATGCGGTCGGCGTAGGCCATCATCCGGTGCACGGCCTGGACCAGCTCGTCGGCGTCGTCGGCGCCCGCGTGCATGCGGCCCTCGAAGTACTCGACGACCGGGGACGGCACGACGGGGACCTCACCGAGGTAGACCTTGCCGGTGGAGCCGTCGATGGAGACGACGTCGCCCTCCTGGACGACCACGCCGCCCGGGGCGGTCATCCGGCGCTGCTTGGTGTCGACCTCCAGCTCCTCGGCGCCGCAGACACAGGTCTTGCCCATGCCGCGCGCCACGACGGCCGCGTGCGAGGTCTTGCCGCCGCGCGAGGTCAGGATGCCCTGGGAGGCGATCATGCCGTCGAGGTCGTCGGGGTTGGTCTCACGGCGGATGAGGATGACCTTCTCACCCGAGCGCGACCACTTCACGGCGGTGTACGAGTCGAAGACGGCCTTGCCGACGGCGGCACCCGGCGAGGCGGCGATGCCCCGGCCCAGCAGGTCCGCGCTGGCCTTCTCGTCGAAGCGCGGGAACATCAGCTGAGCGAGCTGGGCGCCCGTGACGCGCTGCAGCGCCTCGGCCTCGTCGATCAGGCCCTGGTCCACCAGCTGCGTGGCGATACGGAAGGCGGCACCCGCAGTGCGCTTGCCGACGCGGGTCTGCAGCATCCACAGCTTGCCGCGCTCGATGGTGAACTCGATGTCGCACAGGTCGCGGTAGTGCGTCTCCAGCGTCTCCATGATCTGCATCAGCTGGTCGTACGAGGCCTTGTCGAGCTGCTCCAGCTCGGCGAGCTGCATGGTGTTGCGGATGCCGGCGACGACGTCCTCGCCCTGGGCGTTCTGCAGGTAGTCGCCGTAGACGCCCTGGTGGCCGCTGGCGGGGTCACGGGTGAAGGCGACGCCGGTGCCGGAGTCGGGGCCGAGGTTGCCGAAGACCATCGAGCAGATGTTGACGGCCGTGCCCAGGTCGCCGGGGATGCGCTCCTGGCGGCGGTAGAGCTTGGCCCGGTCGCCGTTCCAGGAGTCGAAGACCGCCCTTATGGCGAGGTCCATCTGCTCGCGGGGCGCCTGCGGGAACTCCCGGCCGGTCTCGTGGGAGACGATGCCCTTGAACTCCTCGACCAGGCTCTTGAGGTCGTCGGCGGCGAGCTCCACGTCGGTGGTGACGCCCTTGGCCCGCTTGGCCTCCTCCAGCGCCTCCTCGAACAGGTCGCCGTCGACGCCGAGCACGGTCTTGCCGAACATCTGGATGAGGCGGCGGTAGGAGTCCCACGCGAACCGCTCGTCGCCGGCCTGGGCCGCGAGGCCGGTCACGGACTCGTCGGAGAGGCCGATGTTCAGGACGGTGTCCATCATGCCCGGCATGGAGAACTTGGCGCCGGAGCGCACCGAGACCAGCAGCGGGTCGTCCGCCTGGCCGAGCTTCTTGCCCATCCGCGCCTCGAGGGCCTCCAGGTGGGCGGTGACCTCGTCGCGCATCTGCGGCGGCTCCTGGCCCCCGTCCAGGTAGACCTTGCACGCCTCGGTGGTGATGGTGAAGCCCGGAGGGACGGGCAGACCGAGGTTGGTCATCTCGGCGAGGTTGGCACCCTTCCCGCCGAGCAGGTCCTTGAGGTCCTTGTTGCCCTCGGTGAAGTCGTAGACGAACTTCTGGCGATCTTCTTGTACCGGCACGGGAATCGACTCCTCACTGGGGCCTCCCGGGACGCAGTTGGGGGAGGGCTGCCCTGACGGCGGGGAGCGTACCCAGATCGAAGGCATCTGAGGAGGTCCACTCCGCCATCTTGGGGGCGCAACCACCCATCCGCCAGCAGATCGAAAGTCGTGCGCTCATCTGAGGCGCCTACCCGCTTCCTTCACGTCTTGAAGACAAGGTCACTGTAAAGCGTCACTCTGTCACGCACTGCCGATAATTCATGATGCCCGCCATCAGGACTTGAAGCCAAAAGGGGTGGCACGCAGTGCCACCCCTTGGAAAGGTGCACCTCCGATTTCATCGCTCATCTGAGCGCGACACCTATCAGAGGTGGCGAGAATCACGCGTCATCGCCCCGCGTTCACCCGCCCGAAGTGTCCAGTTCGGCCTCCGCTCCCACGATTGCGCAGTCGTACGGGTCGTCGAGCCAGCCCTCCGGAAGCACCACCCGGTTGCGGCCCGAGGTCCGGCCGCGCGGGCCGTCCGCACCGAGGGGCCAGGACTGGTCCAGGTCCAGCTCGCTCAGAAGAGCGCCCAGTTCGTCCAGAGATGAGGCGATTGCCAGCTTCTTACGGAGCTCCGAGCCGATCGAGAAGCCCTTGGTGTACCAGGCGACGTGCTTGCGGAAGTCGATGACGCCCCGCTCCTCGTTCTCCAGCCACTCGCCGAGCAGCTGCGCATGGCGCACCATGACCCGGGCCACCTCGCGCAGGGTGGGCGAGGCGCACGTCCCCGCACCGCCCTCCTCGAAGGCGCTGACGAGGTCGCCGAAGAGCCAGGGCCGGCCCAGGCAGCCGCGCCCGACGACCACGCCGTCGCAGCCGGTCTCGCGCATCATCCGCACGGCGTCGTCGGCGGACCAGATGTCGCCGTTGCCGAGCACCGGGATCTCGGGGACGGCCTCCTTCAGGCGCGCGATGGCGTCCCAGTCGGCGGTGCCGCCGTAGTGCTGGGCAGCGGTGCGGCCGTGCAGGGCGATGGCCGTGACGCCCTCCTCGACCGCGATCCGCCCGGCGTCGAGGTAGGTGATGTGCTCGTCGTCGATGCCCTTGCGCATCTTCATGGTCACCGGGAGGGTGCCGGCGTTGGAGACGGCCTCGCGCAGGATCGAGCGCAGCAGGTTGCGCTTGTACGGCAGCGCCGAGCCGCCGCCCTTGCGGGTGACCTTGGGCACCGGGCAGCCGAAGTTGAGGTCGATGTGGTCGGCCAGGTCCTCGTCCACGATCATGCGGACGGCCTTGCCGACGGTCACCGGGTCGACGCCGTAGAGCTGGATCGAGCGCGGCTTCTCGGTGCCGTCGAAGTGGATGAGCCGCATGGTCTTGGCGTCCCGCTCGACGAGCGCCCGCGTGGTGATCATCTCGCTGACGAAGAGCCCCTTGCCGCCGGAGAACTCACGGCACAGCGTGCGGAAGGGCGCGTTGGTGATCCCCGCCATGGGGGCCAGGACCACCGGCGGCTGCACCGAGTGCGGACCGATCTGGAGCGTCATGGAGCGGGCTTCCTCGAAGTCGTACGGGGACGGGCTGACCGTCCATTGTCCCCCATCCGGGCGAACGGAACGGCGGACCAAAGGTCCCTCATTCCCCGGCCCGGACCAGGGCGAGCAGCCGCTCCAGCCTCCCGTGGCTCTCCTCGTCGGCCGGGGTGAAGGTCAGCAGCCGGGCGCCGGGGGCGGGGCCGGCCCACAGGCTGGTGTAGTCCAGGCGCAGCATGCCGACGCGCGGCTGCAGCAGGTGACGGGTGCGGTAGGCGGTGAGCTCGGCCACCTCGTGCCGCGCCCACAGCTGCCGGAATTCCGGCGAGGCGTCCTGCAGGCGCTTGAGCAGGCACTTCCAGGCCGGATCGGAGAGGTGCTCGGCCATCGAGGCGCGGAATTTGGCGACCATGGCGCGCGTCGCCTCTTCCCGGTCGGCGGTGCCCGCGCGCCAGTCGTCGTCGGTGAAGTAGAGCCACAGGCAGTTGCGGTCCTCCGGCGGTATGGCGTCGAGGTCGCAGAGCAGGTGCCGGTAGGTGCGGTTGTAGGCGAGGATGTCGTACCGCGCGTTCTGGACGCAGGCCGGGAAGGGCTCCAGCCGCTCCATCATCGCGTGCAGCGCGGGGGTGATGCCCGGGCAGGCGGCCGCGGACAGCGGGTCGGCGGAGTTGGCCAGGGCGAAGAGGTGGCCGCGCTCGCCGCGGTCGAGCATCAGGGCGCGGGCGACGGAGTCCAGCACCTGGGCCGACACCGTGATGTCCCTGGCCTGCTCCAACCACGTGTACCACGTGACCCCCACGGCGGCGAGCTGTGCAACTTCCTCGCGGCGCAGGCCCGGGGTGCGGCGGCGGGGACCGCGCGGGAGGCCGGCCTGCTCGGGGGTGATGCGCTCGCGGCGGGACCGCAGAAAGGCGGCGAGCTCACTGCGGCGTACGTCGTCCGCCGTAGGGGCGGCTACGGCAAAGCGCTCAAGCGTCATCGTCGTCATGGCTCCAGGGTGCGGGACCTCCCAGCCAGTTGCCAGGTACTGCTTGTACCAGGATAAGGACACTCTGGTACCCGGCTCCGGACACCGCCATCGTCGTATCCGTGAGTGAACCGCGAACAGCCAGTCCCGCCCCTGTCCCGACGACTCCGACGTCCGCCTCTCCTCCCGCCGCACCGGCTTCCCCCGCGCCCGCGCTGGGCCCGCTGGGGCTGGCGACCGTCCTGCTCGGGGCGGCACTGCCGTTCCTGGACTTCTTCATCGTCAACGTCGCCCTGCCGACGATCGGCCACGACCTGGACGCCGGCCCGGCGCTGCTGGAGATGGTCGTCGGCGGCTACGGCGTCGCCTACGCGGTGCTGCTGGTGCTCGGCGGCCGGCTGGGCGACATGGTGGGCCGGCGACGGCTGTTCCTGTGGGGCACGGCCGCCTTCGGGGTGACGTCCGTGGCCTGCGGCCTGGCGCCGGACGCCTGGACGCTGGTGGTGGCGCGGGTGGCGCAGGGCGCGGCGTCGGCGCTGATGCTGCCGCAGGTGCTGGCGACGATCCAGGCCACGACCAGCGGAACCCGGCGCACCCGGGCGCTGAGCCTGTACAGCGGGACGGCCGGGGTGGTCAGCGCGGTCGGCCAGGTGCTCGGCGGGGTGCTGGTCTCGGTCGATCTCCTGGGCACCGGCTGGCGGTCGATCTTTCTGATCAACGCGCCGGTCGCGGTGGTGGCGCTGCTGCTCGCCGTCCGTTCGGTGCCGGAGACGCGCTCGGAGAACCCGGCGCGGGTGGACTGGTGGGGCACGGTCCTGCTGTCGGTGTCGCTGGTGTCGTTGCTGGTGCCGCTGACGGAGGGCCGGTCGACGGGCTGGCCGGTGTGGTCGTGGGTGCTGCTGGCGGTGTTCCCGTGCGCGACGGTGGCGTTCGTGCTGGTGGAGCTGCGCGAGGAGCGGGCGGGGCGGACCCCGCTGGTGCCGCCGTCGCTGCTGCGGGTGCACGCGGTGCGCAGCGGGCTGACGCTGATCATGCCGTTCTCCATCGGCTGGGGCGGCTTCATGTTCGTCCTCGCGGTGGCGCTGCAGGAGGGGCTGCGGCTGGGTCCGATGGCGGCGGGGCTGGCCCTGGTGCCGATGTGCGTGACCTTCCTCGCCGGCTCGCTGGCCGGCCCGCGGCTGGCCCTGCGGTACGGGCGACGGCTGGCCACGGGCGGGGCGCTGATCCAGGCGGCCGGGCTGTCCGTGGTGGCGGCGACGTTCTGGTTCGGCTGGGACGGGCTGGGCCCGCTGGGGCTGGCTCCGGGGCTGGCCCTGCAGGGGCTGGGGCAGGGCCTGCTGATGCCGCTGACGATCCGGCTGGTGCTGAGCGAGGTGCCGGTGGACCGGGCGGGGGTGGGCAGCGGGGTGCTGGTGACCACGCAGCAGGCGTTCATGGCGCTGGGCGTGGCCACGCTCGGTTCGCTGTTCCTGTCGCTGGCGCCGGGGGCGGGGATGCGGGAGGCGCTGGCGATCACGCTGGGGGTGCAGCTGGTGGCGGTGGCCGCGACCGTGGTGCTGACGCTGCGGCTGCCGCGCGTGGTGCGCTGAGCCGTCCGGCGCCATGCCGGACATTCATGGACTGACAGATATTGAAATCTGTCAGTCCATGTGTCACGCTTCTTGCGTACCCGCTCTTGAGTACCCGCCGCTTCCTTTCCTCAAGGAGTCCCCGTGCTGCACCGCACCCTCGGCACCACCGGCCCCCAGGTCTCCGCCCTCGGTCTCGGCGCCATGGGCATGTCCGCCCTCTACGGCGACGCCGACCGCGCCGAGTCGATCGCCACGATCCACGCCGCCCTCGACGCCGGCGTCACCCTGATCGACACCGGCGACTTCTACGGCATGGGCCACAACGAACTGCTCATCAACGAAGCCCTGCGCACCGCCCCGGCGGCAGCCCGCGAGAAGGCCCTCACCAGCGTCAAGTTCGGGGCGCTGCGCACCGTCGAGGGCGGCTTCACCGGCATCGACGGCAGGCCCGCCGCCATCAAGAACTTCCTCGCGTACTCGCTGCAGCGCCTGGGCACCGACCACATCGACATCTACCGGCTCGCCCGGCTCGACCCGAACGTCCCCATCGAGGAGACCGTCGGCGCCATCGCCGAGCTGGTCGAGGCCGGCCACGTCCGCCACATCGGCCTGTCCGAGGTCAACGCCGAGACCATCCGCCGGGCCGCCGCCGTGGCGCCCATCGCGGACCTGCAGATCGAGTACTCGCTGCTCTCGCGCGGCATCGAGAGGGAGATCCTGCCCACCGTCCGCGAGCTGGGCATCGGCATCACCGCCTACGGCGTGCTCTCGCGCGGTCTGATCAGCGGCCACTTCACCCGTGACCGGCAGCTCGCGTCGAACGACTTCCGGGGCATGAGCCCGCGCTTCCAGGGCGAGAACCTCGATCGCAACCTCGACCTGGTCGAGGCACTGCGCAAGGTCGCCGAGGAGCGGGGCGCCAGCGTCGCCCAGACCGCCATCGCCTGGGTCCTCTCGCGCGGCGAGGACATCGTCCCGCTGGTCGGTGCCCGCCGCCGCGACCGCCTCGCGGAGGCGCTCGGCGCCCTGGACGTCACCCTCGGCTCCGACGACCTCGCCGCCATCGAGCAGGCCGTACCGGCCGGTGCCGCGGCCGGTGACCGCTACCCGGCGGACCAGATGGCCCACCTGGACAGCGAGCACTGAGCCTGCCGGGGCCGTGGGCAGGCGGACCGCGCCCGGCCCCGGCAGGCGGGCCGTCCGGCCGGGGCCGCACCGCCACCGGCCGGGGTACGGTCCTTGGAGGCGCCCCGCCCGCGCCGTGCCCGACCGAGAGGATCACCGCACTCCGATGCCGCCCGAGCCCCTGACCTCCGACCGCATCCTCGAAGCCACCGAGGACGTGCTGCGCCGCTACGGCCCCGCCAAGGCCACCGTGGTCGATGTCGCGCGAGCGCTCGGCGTCAGCCACGGCAGCGTCTACCGTCACTTCGGCAGCAAGGCCGCGCTGCGGGAGGCCGTGACCGATCGCTGGCTCGACCAGTCGCACGCGGAACTGTCCGCCGTGGCCGACGCGGAGGGCCCCGCCGGCACCCGGCTGCGCGACTGGCTCACCGCGCTGTTCGCCGCCAAGCGCCGCAAGGCCGGCGACGATCCCGAGCTGTTCGCGACGTACATGGTCCTGGTCGGCGAGAACAGCACCACCGTCGAGCAGCACATGGAGACGATGATCCAGCAGCTCGCCCGGATCATCGGCAGCGGCGTGCAGCAGGGGGAGTTCACCGCCGACGACACCGCGGCCACGGCCCGCGCGGTGTGGGACGCGAGCAACCGCTTCCACGACCCCGCCTACGCCGCCGAGTGGTCACGGCCCGGGATCGACGAGGCGTTCGACGTGGTCTGCGACCTCCTCCTGCGCGGACTGCACGCACAGGACTGAGGCGCGGGGGCGCGGGACGACGCGGGGCGCGTCAGCCCACGCCCAGGAAGCGCAGGACCGCCAGCACCCGGCGGTGGTCCGCGTCCGCCTTCGGCAGATCCAGCTTCGCCAGAATGCTGTTGATGTGCTTGGCGACGGCGCTCTCGCTGACGACCAGCTGGGCCGCGATGCCCGCGTTGGAGCGCCCGGAGGCCATCAGCTCCAGCACGTCCCGCTCGCGCGGGGTGAGCCGGTCCAGCGGGTCGCTGTGCCGGCGCAGCAGGAGCTGGGAGACCACCTGCGGGTCGAGGGCCGTTCCGCCGCCCGCGACCCGGTGCAGGGCGTCGATGAACTCCTCGACGTCGGCGACGCGTTCCTTCAGCAGGTACCCCACGCCCCGGGTGTCGCCGGTCAGCAGGTCGGCGGCGTACCGCTCCTCCACGTACTGGGAGAGCAGCAGCACCGCGGTGTCCGGCCACTGTGCGCGGACGACCAGCGCGGCCCGTACGCCCTCGTCGGTGAAGCCCGGCGGCATCCGCACGTCGCACAGCACGAGGTCCGGCCGGTGCGCGTCCACCGCCGTCAGCAGGGCCTCCGCGTCCCCGGCTTCGGCGACCACGTCGAACCCGGCCGCCTCCAGGACCTTCACCAGGCCCACCCGGAGCAGGACGGAATCCTCGGCGATCACAGCGCGCACGGCAGCTCCACGGTCACTACGGTCGGCCCCCCCACGGGGCTGCTGATCGAGAACGTGCCGTCGACCGACGCGACGCGCTTGGCGAGCCCCGCCAGCCCGGTGCCGCCCGAGGGGTCGGCACCGCCCACGCCGTCGTCGGAGACGACGACGAGCAGTATCCCCCCGAAGCGTTCGACCCTGACGTCCGCCCTCGACGCCTGCGCGTGCTTGACCACGTTGGCGAGCGCCTCGGAGACGACGAAGTAGGCGACGGCCTCGATCGCGGGCGACGGCCGCGACGACAGGTCCACCCGGACGTCCACCGGCAGGGGCGCCCGCTCGGCGAGGCCGGACAGCGCGGCGTCCAGCCCCCGGTCCTCCAGGACGGCCGGGTGCAGCCCCCGCACGAGATCGTTCAGCTCGGCGATGGCCTCCTTCGCCTGCTGGTGCGCGTCGTGGATCACCTTGCGCGCGTCCTCGGGCAGGTCGTTCAGCGTGACCTTCGCCAGTCCCAGGTTGACCGCCAGCGACACCAGCCGCTGCTGTGCCCCGTCGTGCAGGTCCCGCTCGATGCGCCGCCGCTCGGCGTCGGCCGCGTCGACGACGCCCGCGCGGCTCTCGGTGACCTCCTCCACCCGGCGTTCGAGCTGCTCGGCGCGGCTGGGCCCCAGGCGGTCGACGGCGGCCCGGGCGTCGAGCCGGGCGATCGCCCCGGACAGGTACGCCGCCGCGTACAGCCCGGCGAGCCCGGCGGCGGTGACGTACGCGGCCTGCACCGCGTAGCCCGCCTGCGCCAGGCGGGTCTCCGCCGGCAGCGCCCAGATCCAGACGTAGACGGTCGCGGCCGCCCCGGAGGCCGCCCACAGCAGGAGCACACAGGCCCCGCCCAACGCCAGCAGCGGCCCCAGCGCCAGGTGGTAGCGCACCTGGCGCCATGACCAGCGCCTGCCCGGCGCCGGTATCTCCACCCCGAGCCGCGCCCTCAGCCGCCACCGCTGCACACGGGTCAGCACGGGCGCGGCGCCTCCCAGCGCGGCGAGCGGCACCAGCACGGCCACCAGGCAACTCAGCGCCTTCGTGGGCCCGCCGTTCAGCCACGGCACCGCCACGACGACGAGCGCGGCGAGCTGGACGAGCACGCCCGCGGCGAGAAAGGCGACGGAACGGCCGACGCCGTCGAAGGGGCGGCGGAGGGAGGTGGGGATGCGCATGCGTCACACGGTATGCGCGCTGATCAGGGGCGCGGAATGGTACTGGTGCCCGCCCTGGGGTGCAAGCAGCACCACCGTCTGTCAGTGGCGGCCACTACGGTGTGTGTTGCCCCGCTTACAAGAACAAGGAGGAGCATCATGGCAGTCATGGTGGAGACCCCGCGAGAAGCGTTCCAGCCGATAAGCGGCGACGAGCCGAAGACCGAGTTCGAACAGCTCTGCCGCGATCTGGAGGAGGCCAACGAGCATCTGCCTCTGGGCTATCGCGCGGAGATCATCGGGGGGAAGATCGTCATGTCGCCGTGGTCCAAGGCCGGGTACAACCGGATCCTTGACTCTCTTCAGGACCAGTTGACGGCCCATGTGCCGAAGGGGCACCGCGCCAGGACGACGCCGAACCTCTACGTCTTCCCCCAACAGGAACGGGGATACGGCCCGGACCTGCACGTATCGGACCACGGAGCGCTCGAGGACCTCGGCACCATCCTCCTGCCCGGTTCGACCTTGTCTCTCGTCGCCGAGCAGACATCGACCTCGACCAGAAGTAACGATCTCACCGACAAGGTGAATGCCTACGGCAAGGGCGAGGTGCCGGTGTACGTCCTGATCGACATGCAGAAGGGCATGGTCACCGTTTACCACGACCCGACGCCCGACGAAGGCTACCGGGCGCACACGCAGGTCAAGTTCGGCGACAGGGTGCACATCCCCGCCCCGTTCGGCTTCGAGTTGAACACTGAGGGCTGGAAGGCCTGCTGACCGAACCGAGGGCCCCGGCGCCGCTGCACCAGCGGTACCGGGGCCCTCGGTCAGGCCTCAGCCAAGCGGCGTCAGCAGCCCAGCAGGCGGCTGCCCAGGTAGCCCTCGATCTGGTCGAGGGAGACGCGCTCCTGCTTCATCGTGTCGCGCTCGCGCACGGTGACCGCGTTGTCCTCGAGGGTGTCGAAGTCGACGGTGACGCAGAACGGGGTGCCGATCTCGTCCTGGCGACGGTAGCGGCGGCCGATGGCGCCGGCGTCGTCGAAGTCGATGTTCCAGTTCTTGCGCAGGTCCGCCGCGAGACCCTTGGCCTTCGGGGACAGCTCCGGGTTGCGCGAGAGCGGCAGCACGGCGACCTTCACCGGGGCCAGACGCGGGTCGAGGCGCAGGACGGTGCGCTTCTCCAGCTTGCCCTTGGCGTTGGGGGCCTCGTCCTCGACGTAGGCGTCGAGGAGGAAGGCGAGCATGGCGCGGCCGACACCGGCGGCGGGCTCGATGACGTAGGGGGTCCAGCGCTCGCCGGCCTCCTGGTCGAAGAACGACAGGTCCTGGCCGGAGGCCTTCGCGTGCGCGCCCAGGTCGTAGTCGGTGCGGTTCGCGACGCCCTCGAGCTCACCCCACTCGTTGCCGCCGAACTGGAAGCGGTACTCGATGTCAGCGGTGCGCTTGGAGTAGTGGGAGAGCTTCTCCTTCGGGTGGTCGTACCACCGCATGTTCTCCTCGCGCAGGCCGAGACCGGTGTACCAGTTCCAGCGCTGCTCCATCCAGTACTCCTGCCACTGCTCGTCCTCGCCCGGCTTGACGAAGAACTCCATCTCCATCTGCTCGAACTCGCGGGTGCGGAAGATGAAGTTGCCGGGCGTGATCTCGTTGCGGAAGGACTTGCCCATCTGGGCGATGCCGAACGGCGGCTTCTTGCGCGAGGTCTGCTGGACCTGGGCGAAGTTGGTGAAGATGCCCTGGGCCGTCTCGGGGCGCAGGTAGGCGACCGAGCCGGAGTCCTGGGTCGGGCCGAGGTGGGTGGAGAGCAGGCCGGAGAACTGCTTGGGCTCGGTGAACTGCCCCTTGTTGCCGCAGTTGGGGCAGTTGAGGTCGGCCAGGCCGTTCTCGGGGAGGCGGCCGTGCTTGGCCTCGTACGCCTCCTCCAGGTGGTCCGCGCGGTAGCGCTTGTGGCAGGAGGTGCACTCCGTCAGCGGGTCGGAGAAGGTCGCGACGTGACCGGAGGCCACCCACACCTCGGAGGCCAGGATCACCGACGAGTCGATACCGACGACGTCCTCGCGCGAGGTGACCATGTAGCGCCACCACTGGCGCTTGAGGTTCTCCTTGAGCTCCACGCCGAGCGGTCCGTAATCCCAGGCGGCTCGCTGGCCGCCGTAGATCTCACTGCACGGAAAAACAAAGCCACGGCGCTTGCTCAGGCTGACGATGGTGTCGATCTTGTCGGCGGCCACGGTGCTCTCTTCATTGCGACGACGAACAGCGAATGACTCAGGTTACCGGCGCTGCCACCCCCCTAATCAAATCGGCTCTGGCCTTGGCCTGACTCGGGTGGCGGACCACGGCGCAGTTGACAATCGTTTCCATTTTTGTTGAAAATGAGTGTCATGAACGTACGTCCGATCCGTCCCCTTCGCCCCCGCCGCCGAATAACCACCGCCGCCGTCGCCCTCGCCGCGTCACTCGGCCTGGTCACCCTCTCCGCCTGTTCCTCCGACGGCGCCTCCGCCCGGACCGCGGACGGGAAGCTGCGGGTCGTCGCGTCGTTCTACCCGATGCAGTACCTGGCGCAGGAGATCGGCGGCGACCACGTCGCGGTCACCGGCCTGACCAAGCCGGGCGTCGAGCCGCACGACCTGGAGCTCACCCCGAAGCAGACCTCATCGCTCGCCGACGCGGGCGCGATCGTCTACCTCAAGGGCATCCAGCCCGCCGTGGACGAGGCGATCAAGCAGTCCGGAAACAAGCACGTCGCCGACGCCGCCTCCCTGACCACGCTGGAGAAGCACGGCAACGAGGTCGGCGGCCACGAGCACGGCGAGGACGAGCACGCCGGCGAGGAGCACACGGGCCACGGCCACGAGGAGGGCGGCGCCGACCCCCACATCTGGCTCGACCCCGTGAAGTACGCCGAGGTCGCCAAGGGCGTCGCCAAGACCCTCGCCGAAGCCGACCCGGACCACAGGGGCGACTTCGAGAAGAACACCGACGCGCTGGTGAAGAAGCTCGGCGCGCTGGACAGGAAGTTCTCCGACGGCCTGAAGAACCGCGCCTCGGACACCTTCATCACCACCCACGCGGCCTTCGGCTACCTCGCCGAGCGCTACGGTCTGACCGAGGAGGCCATCGCCGGCCTCGACCCCGAGTCCGAGCCCAGCGCCGCCCGCATGAAGGACCTGCACAAGCTCGCCAAGGACCACCACGTCGGCACGGTCTTCTTCGAGACCCTCGCCAGCCCCGGCACGGCCAGGACACTGGCGAAGGACCTGGACCTCAAAACCGACGTGCTCGACCCCGTCGAGGGCATCACGGGCGACTCCAAGGGCCGCGACTACGTCGAGGTCATGGAGTCCAACCTCGCCGCCCTGCAGAAGGCGCTCGGGACCAAGTGAGCGCACCTGAGGAGGTAGACATGGAGCAGCCCGTCATATCCCTGCGCGGGGCCACGGCCTCGCTGGGCTCCCGCCCGGTGCTGCGCGGCGTCGATCTGACCGTGCGGCGCGGCGAGGTCGTCGCGCTGCTCGGCGCCAACGGCTCCGGCAAGTCCACGGCCGTACGGGCCGTCGTCGGCCAGGTCCCGCTCACCGGCGGCCGACTGGAGCTCTTCGGCACCCCGCAGCGCCGCTTCCGCGACTGGGCCCGCGTCGGCTACGTACCGCAGCGCACCACCGCCGCCAGCGGGGTGCCCGCGACCGTGCGCGAGGTCGTCGCGGCCGGGCGGCTGGCCCGTACGAAGCTGGGCCCGGCCCGCAGGGCCGACCGGGAGGCCGTGGTCGACGCGCTGAAGCTGGTCGGCATGGCGGACCGGCTCAAGGACTCGGTGAACGCCCTTTCGGGCGGCCAGCACCAGCGGGTGCTGATCGCCCGCGCGCTGGCCGTCGAACCCGAACTGCTGATCATGGACGAGCCGATGGCCGGCGTGGACCTCGCCAGCCAGGAGGTGCTGGCCGACGCCCTGCGCGAGCAGGTGGCGCGCGGCGTCACGGTGCTGCTCGTGCTGCACGAACTGGGCCCGCTGGAGCCGCTCATCGACCGCGCGGTCGTCCTGCGCGACGGCTGCGTCGTCCACGACGGCGTCCCGCCGAAGGCCGTGGGCCAGCACGCCCTCCCCGGCCACGACCATGTACACCCGCACGCCGATCCCGCGGCGGAACCGATCCGGACGGGGCTGCTGAGCTGATGGACATCCTCGAACTCGCCTTCATGCAGCGGGCGCTGCTCGCCGCACTCCTGGTCGGCGTCACCGCTCCCGCCATCGGCATCTACCTCGTACAGCGCCGTCAGGCGCTGATGGGCGACGGCATCGGCCACGTCGCCCTCACCGGCGTGGGCCTCGGCTTCCTGCTCAACACCAGCCCGGTGTGGATGGCCACGATCGTCTGTGTGATCGGCGCCGTGACGATGGAGCTGATCCGCTCCTACGGCAAGGCGCGCGGCGACATCGCCCTCGCCATGCTCTTCTACGGCGGCATGGCCGGCGGCGTGATGCTGATGAGCCTCTCCCCCAACGGCTCCAACGCCAACCTCACCAGCTACCTCTTCGGTTCGATCACCACGGTCTCGCAGGAGGACATCGTGGCGATCTGCCTGCTCGCCGCGTTCGTGATCCTGACCACGATCGGACTGCGCCGGCAGCTGTTCGCGATCTGCCAGGACGAGGAGTTCGCCCGCGTCACCGGACTGCCGGTGCGGCTGCTGAACCTGCTGGTCGCCGTCACCGCCGCCGTGACCGTCACCGTCGCCATGCGCGTGGTCGGCCTGCTGCTGGTCAGCGCCCTGATGGTGATCCCCGTGGCCGCCTCCCAGCAGATCGCGCGCAGCTTCGCGACGACCTTCGCCATGGCGGTGGCCGTCGGGGTGCTCGTGACTCTTTCGGGCACCATCACCTCGTACTACGTGGACGTGCCCTCGGGTGCGACGATCGTGCTGATGGCCATCGGCGTCTTCATCACCCTGACCCTGCTGGCCACGCCGCTGGCGAGGAAACGGGCGGACCGGGCGGCCGCGGAGGAGCACTGCACCCTCGGCACGGCGGACGCGGCCACGGCCGCCGACGACGTGCGCGTCTGACGGACGGCCGGGCCCGGCCCGGTCGATCGGCCTGGCACAATTGGCGTGGCAACACGTGAGTCAGGTGTTCAGGCGAGCTTTTGGAGGCAACTGTGGCGACCGCCGGTCCCCCGGTACGCGGCCGGGCCACCAAGCAGCGGGCCGCGGTCTCGGCCGCGCTCGACGAGGTGGACGAGTTCCGCAGCGCGCAGGAGCTCCACGACATGCTCAGGCACCGCGGCGCCTCGGTCGGTCTGACCACGGTCTACCGCACCCTGCAGTCGCTCGCCGACGCCGGCGAGGTCGACGTCCTGCGCACCAGCGAGGGCGAGGCGGTCTACCGCCGCTGTTCCAGCGGACACCACCACCACCTGGTCTGCCGCCTGTGCGGCAAGGCCGTCGAGGTCGAGGGCCCGGCCGTCGAGAAGTGGGCCGACTCCATCGCCGAGGAACACGGCTTCGTGGACGTCGCCCACACGATCGAGATCTTCGGTACGTGCGGGGACTGCGCGGCCAAGCGCTGACCTGACCGGAGATACACCGCTGCCCCGGGCGTCGGCCGACGCCCGGGGCAGCGGTGTATCCACAGCTCTACGCGCGCGGCAGGCAGGCGTCCAGCAGCGCTCGGAGGCGGTCGGCGTCCCCGGGGGCGGTGAACGCGCGCTTGGGCAGGACGACGAGGCAGTTGCCGCCCTTGTCTGCGCTCAGCAGCACGAAGACGTCCTTCGTCTCGGCATAGCGGCCGAAGAGCGACCATGCCATTGCCTGGGTCGACTGCGCCGACGCGCCGGAGATCCCCCCGGCGGCCACCGTCGTGCGCAGCCGCCCCTGCAGTCGCGCGCTCCGGTGAAAGGCACGGGCCTGCAGGACCGGGAGCAGCAGCACGGCGAGCACGCTCCAGGCGCCGATCGCCAGGACGATCCAGTCCCTCCCCTCCACCGCGCCGAACCCGCCCTTGGTGACGAGGAGGAGGGCCGCGAAGAACGTGTAGGCGAGCGGCAGCGCCGCTCTCAGCACGCGTGCGCTGCGGACGGCACGCGTACGAGCGCGCAGCCCGGACCGTATGTCGGCGGCCGTCAGCTCGTACTCGAACGTCAAGGAGCCGGCCGGGGCCGACGCCGTCGTCATCTCGCTCATGCGGTGCCGGACTCCTCGGCGGACTGCTCCTCGTTGGGGATCGCCCCGCCGAAGCGGCGGTCGCGCCGGGCGTACTCCAGGCAGGCACGCCACAGGTCGCGGCGGTCGAAGTCCGGCCACAGGACGTCCTGGAAGACCATCTCGGCGTAGGCGCTCTGCCAGATCAGGTAGTTGGACGTGCGCTGTTCGCCGGAGGGACGCAGGAACAGGTCCACATCCGGCATGTCCGGGTAGTAGAGGTACTTCGCGAAGGTCTTCTCCGAGACCTTCGACGGGTCGAGCCGGCCCGCCTTCACATCGGCCGCCAGCGCCTGCGCCGCGTCCGCGATCTCCGCACGCCCGCCGTAGTTCATGCAGAAGTACAGCGTGAGCCTGTCGTTGTCCTTGGTCTGCTCCTGGGCGATCTGGAGCTCCTTGGCCACCGACCTCCACAGCTTGGGCATGCGGCCCACCCAGCGGACGCGGATGCCGAGTTCGTCGAGCTGGTCGCGGGTCTTGCGGATGAAGTCGCGGTTGAAGTTCATCAGGAAGCGCACCTCGTCCGGCGAGCGACGCCAGTTCTCGGTGGAGAAGGCGTAGAGGGCGATGCTTCCGACGCCCATCTCGATCGCACCCTGCAGGACGTCCAGCACGCGCTCGGCACCGACCTTGTGGCCCTCGGTGCGCGGCAGGCCGCGGTCCTTGGCCCAGCGGCCGTTGCCGTCCATGACGATGGCCACATGGTGGGGCACCAGCTCACCGGGGATCTTGGGCGGCCGGGCACCGGAGGGATGCGGGTCGGGTGTGCGGTACTCGCGTCGGGAACGGCCCAGAATCCCGCGTACAGCCATGGGTGCCACTTCTCCTTGATTCCCTGGTTTCGCTTACTTCTCGACGTACCGGAGCGAGCGAAGGCCCCGCTCCAGGTGCCAGTGCAGATACGCCGCCACGAGCGCGCTGCCCTCCCGGACGTACCGCGCCTCGCAGGCGTCCGCGGTCGCCCAGTCCCCGGTCAGCAGTGCGCTGAGGAGCCCGATCGACTCCGAGGAGGGTACGACGCTTCCGGGAACCCGGCACTCACCGCAGACCACGCCGCCGGCGGCGGCCGAGAAGAACCGGTTCGGCCCGGGCATTCCGCACTTGGCGCAGGCGTCGAAGCTGGGCGCGTAGCCGTTGACGGCGAGCGAGCGCAGCAGGAAGGCGTCGAGGATGAGGTGCGGGGCGTGCTCGCCCGCGGCGAGGGTGCGCAGGCCGCCGACGAGCAGCAGGTACTGCTGCACGGCGGGCTCGCCCTCGTGGTCGGTGAACCGCTCGGCGGTCTCCAGCATGGCGGTGCCGGCGGTGTAGCGGGCGTAGTCGGTGACGATCCCGCCACCGTAAGGAGCGATGGTCTCGCTCTGGGTGCACAGGGGCAGCCCGCGCCCGATCAGCTCGCTGCCGCGTGCGAAGAACTGCACGTCCACATGCGAGAACGGCTCCAGCCTCGCCCCGAACTTCGACTTGGTGCGGCGCACGCCCCGCGCCACGGCGCGGACGCGGCCGTGGCCGCGCGTGAGGAGGGTGATGATTCTGTCCGCCTCACCCAGCTTCTGGGTGCGCAGCACGATCCCGTCGTCGCGGAAGAGACTCATCGCCCGCCCCCACGGGTGTCCGGCCGGGGGTACGGGGGTCGTTCCCCGGGAGAGTGCAGCATGGGCTCATTCTCCCGCACCCGCGGGGCGGGGCGGACCGGCCGGGGGCGGGCTGGAACATCGGCCTCCGGACCGCAGGCAGAATATGCGCCATGTCGATCAAGCATTCACCTGTGAGCCCCCGGTGACCGCGCGCCGCCGTCGGCCGTGCCGCACACGATGGCCGGTCATCGCCACCGCCACGCTGGGTGCCGCCCTCGTCCTCGCCTCGGTGTTCCTGCTGTTCGTCACGGTGCCCGGCAAGCGCACCGACGCGCGGGCCTTCGCGACGGCGGCGGCGTGCCTGCCGGACGAGGTGCCCCGGGAGTGCCGCAAGCCGGTGGAGGCCGTCGTGGAGAAGACCGCGACCGCGACCGACGGCAGGGCGAAGCACCACTGGCTGACCCTCGCCGAGCCGGGCGGGCCGTCCCGCCGCGTGGACATGAACGGGCCGTCGGGGGTCTTCGGTGCCGTCTCGGCCGGCGACCGGGTGACCGCGACGTACTGGCGGGAAGAGGTGCGCGTCGTCGACTTCCGCGGCATGCGGCAGTTCACGGCGGACGAGCCGAAGGAGGCCTACCGCCTGCCGTTCGCCGCCGGTCTGGGCCTGCTCGCCCTGGGCGGGACGCTCGTGTGGACCTCCTGCCGGGCGGGGTTCCGCACCGGCCGCGGCCGGGCGCTGCGCTCCTGGCAGATCGCCCTTCCCGCGGTCGCGGGGGCCTGGCTGTCGGCCGTCGGGTTCGGGGCGCCCCTCCTCACGGACGCGGTGTCGACGGCCCTGGTGTTCGTCGCCGCCGGCGCGGTGCCCGTCGTGCTCGGCGCCGTGTGGCGGGCCCGGGTGCTGCGGCAGCGGCGGCCGAGGAGCAGGGGCAGGGGCGCCCCTGCCGCCCAGGCCCCGGCCTCCTAGGGACTCGGGAAGCCCGTACGAGGGGCACGGGAGCCCTACGACGGCGCCCGGAGCCCCTAGGACGGCATCTGGAGCCCCTAGGAGGGCATCCGCGCCGCCGCCAGCAGCCGGTCGGTGTCCTCGGGGGCGAGGAGCAGCGCCCGCCCCACCGTGGCCAGCACCTCGCGCTCCGCGGGCCGGTACGGCCCGTCGGCCAGCGCGATGCGGGCGCCCTGCAGCAGGATCGACTCGCGGCCCGCGGGGGCCAGGTGCGGGGCGAGGGGCTCCAGGGCCTCGTGGAGCTCGATGGCCAGAGCCGTGCCGCAGGGGTCGAAGCCGTCGCGGCCGACGCCGCCCGGCGGGATCGCGTACCGCCCAGGGAGCCGGCCCGTGTCCGCCGCGAGGGCCTCGATGAGGGTGACGAGCTGCTCCTCGCTGCAGTCGGCGAAGCCGGCCGCCCGGACCGCCCCGACGGCCGCGCGGCGGACCGTACGGGCCTCGGTGCCGCCCGCGGCCAGGACCGCCAGGGCCACCGTGTGCACGGCGTCGCGCAGCATCGCCGAGAAACGGGTCGTGGTGGGGTGGTCGAGGACGTCCATGGCGAACCGGCCCCGGCAGGCCGTGCATTCGACGATGGGACCGACCGGCCCGCGCGGCAGCAGCGGCACCCCGAAGGCGACAAGGCGGCGCCGGCCCGTGCGGCGGTGGTAGTTGCGGTCGCCGCCGCAGCCCGGGCAGAAGAACTCGCCGTCTCCGACCGTGCGCCATACGGTGCGTACGCCCACCACGCACCGGTCCGGGCTGTGTCGGCCTTGCGCGTGCATCACGGCGCACCTCCATAACGCCACGGCCTGGTCGCCGCGTTGACGTGATGTTAGCCACATCGGTGATGCGGCGTCAGTACCCCCGGCACCGAGTTCGGGCGGCCGGGGGCCGGCGGCGCCACCGAGCCCACCGGAAGCGGTGTTTTCGGTGGCGCGAAATTGACGGCTCAACCGCCCTGGGCCCCGCAGGGGGCCGTCAGTCAGCGTCGGTACGCACGGTTCACCGCCGACACGACGGCCTTGATCGAGGCGCGGGTCGTGTTGGCGTCGATGCCGATGCCCCACAGCACCTTGCCGTCGATCACGCACTCGATGTACGAGGCCGCCTGGGCGCTCGCGCCCTCGCTCATCGTGTGCTCGGTGTAGTCCAGCAGCCGGGCGTCGACCCCGGCCCCGCCGAGCGCGTCGAAGAAGGCCGAGATCGGACCGTTGCCGGTGCCCGTGAGCACCGTCTCCGTGCCGTCCACCACGGCCTCCACGGTCAGCGCGTCGGTGCCCTCGCTGGTGGTGGAGGTCTGCGTGGAGCGCAGGGTGATGCGGCCCCAGGCGTTGTCGGGCGTGGGCAGGTACTCATCCCGGAAGACGGACCAGATCTCCTGCGGGGTGACCTCGCCGCCCTCCGCGTCGGTCTTCGTCTGGATGATCCTCGAGAACTCGATCTGCATCCGGCGCGGCAGGTCCAGCTTGTGGTCGTTCTTCAGGACGTAGGCGATGCCGCCCTTGCCGGACTGGGAGTTGACGCGGATGACGGCTTCGTACGAACGGCCGACGTCCTTCGGGTCGATCGGCAGGTAGGGAACCGCCCACTCGATGTCGTCCACGGTCGTGCCCTCGGCGGCGGCGGTCTCCGCCATCGCCTCGAAGCCCTTCTTGATGGCGTCCTGGTGGGAGCCGGAGAAGGCGGTGTAGACCAGGTCGCCCGCGTAGGGGTGGCGCGGGTGGACCTCCATCTGGGTGCAGTACTCCGCGGTCCGGCGGACCTCGTCGATCTGCGAGAAGTCGATCTGCGGGTCGACGCCCTGGGAGAAGAGGTTCATGCCCAGGGTGACCAGGTCGACGTTGCCGGTGCGCTCGCCCTGGCCGAACAGGCAGCCCTCGATCCGGTCGGCGCCCGCCATGAGGGCCAGTTCGGCCGCCGCGACCGCCGTGCCCCGGTCGTTGTGCGGGTGGACGGACAGGCACACGAATTCGCGCCGCGAGAGGTTCCGCGACATCCATTCGAAGCGGTCCGCGTGCGTGGAGGGGGTGGACCGCTCGACGGTGGCCGGCAGGTTCAGGATGATCTCGCGGCCCGTCTCGGGCTGCCAGACGTCCATGACGCCCTCGCAGACCTCCAGCGCGAAGTCCAGCTCCGTGTCGGTGAAGATCTCCGGGCTGTACTGGAAGCCGAAGACCGTCTCCTCGCCCAGGATCTTGTCGGCGTACTCCACCACCAGCCGCGTGCCGTCGACCGCGATCTGCTTGACCTGCTCGCGCGAGCCGCGGAAGACCACGCGGCGGAAGACGGGGGCGGTGGCGTTGTAGAGGTGGACCGTGGCGCGGTGCGCGCCGCGCAGGGACTCGACCGTGCGCTCGATCAGCTCCTCGCGCGCCTGGGTCAGGACGGAGATCGTCACGTCCTCGGGGATGGCACCCTCTTCGATGATCGACCGTACGAACTCGAAGTCGGTGGCCCCGGAGGAGGGGAAGCCGACCTCGATCTCCTTGTAGCCCATGCGGACCAGCAGGTCGAACATCTCACGCTTGCGGGCGGGCGACATGGGGTCGATCAGCGCCTGGTTGCCGTCGCGCAGATCCGTCGACAGCCAGCGGGGAGCGGTGGTGATGCGGTGGTCCGGCCAGGTGCGGCCGGGGATCTCCACGGCGTCGTACGGACGGTACTTGTGGACGGGCATCCCCGAGGGGCGCTGGGTGACGGTGGCCGCGGTCACGGGAGTGGGACGGCCGACGGAGACGGGATTCTCAGGCATCTGCGGAAGGCTCCTCAGGGGTCCGCGCGCTGGGGGTCCCCCCTGCTCCTCAAGAGCGTGGGGGAGGCCGACGAGGCTGGTCTTCAGAGGGTGCTCAGCACCGGACTCCGCGGGGAGGGGGTCGGCCTACGACTACAGGCCCTCGCCGCGGCAGCTAAGGAGAAGCAGCACGTCACGCATGGTGCACAGCACACTAGCCGAGGCGCGGAAAGCACGGCAGGGGCGTTCCAGCATGCGGGACACCCTCACAGGAACCACGCGGGGCGCCCCCGAAGCACACGGAATCCGGCCACTCTTTTGTGTTAATCACTGCACCGGGCAATGACAAGGCCGGGACCCGGTGCCAGATTGCCGCCATGGACGAAGCAAACAAGTCAGAGAAGACGGTTTTCTGCACGATCGTGCCACCGCACGTCCTGGACAAGCTCGCCCAGGCCGACGACGCCCGGTTCCACGAACCCGCCCGCCGCACCCTTGAGCACGACGGCGCGCTGCGCACCCGCCGCCGCATCACGGCCGTCCGTTCGGTCTTCGCGGACTCCTCCGCCGGCACGCCCTCCGACACGCCGCAGCGCACGATCTCCGACGCCCAGCACCGGGAGACGCTGCCGGGCAGGAAGGTGCACGCCGAAGGCGACGACCCGTCCAAGGACGCGACGGTCAACCGGGCGCACGCCGGGCTCGGGGCCACCTTCGACCTCTATTTCAAGATCTTCGGCCGGCGCTCGATCGACGACTCGGGGCTGCCGCTGGACGCCACCGTCCACTACGGGCAGAACTACTGCAACGCCTTCTGGGACGGCGAGCGGATGGTCTTCGGCGACGGCGACAACGACACCTTCACCGACTTCACCGTCTCCTTGGACGTCATCGGCCACGAGCTGACCCACGGCGTCGTCCAGCACACCGCCAACCTGGAGTACTACGGGCAGTCGGGCGCGCTGAACGAGTCCTGCGCGGACGTCTTCGGCTCACTGATCAAGCAGTACGCCCTCGGGCAGACCGCCGACCAGGCCGACTGGCTGATCGGCAAGGGCCTGCTCGGCCCGAACGTGACGGGCTCGGCCCTGCGCTCGATGAAGGCCCCGGGCACCGCCTACGACGACGACGTCCTCGGCAAGGACCCCCAGCCCGCCACGATGGCGGACTACGTCCGCACCAACCGCGACAACGGCGGCGTGCACATCAACTCCGGCATTCCCAACCACGCCTTCTACCTGCTGGCCACCGCTCTCGGCGGCAGCGCCTGGGAGCGCGCCGGAAAGATCTGGTACACCACGCTCACCGGCGGCGAGCTGTCCTCGGACGCCGACTTCGCCCGGTTCGCACGGCTGACGGTGGCCTCGGCCCGGTCGCTGTACGGCGAGGGGGCGGAGGTCCAGGGTGCCCTGAAGGCGTGGAGCCAGGTGGGGGTCGCCACCACATAGGTACCCGTAGACCGGAGCCGGCAGGGTAGGGATGACGCCATGCGTATCGTCATCACTCGTACAGGCGGTTTCGCCGGCATCGAGCGCCGGGCCGAGCTGGACACCTGTGGCCGGCCCGACGCGACGCACCTGGAGGCCCTCGCCCACCGGGCCCTGGCCCCCGGCCGCGACGCCGCGCCCCGGGGCGTACCGGACGGCTTCCACTACGAGATCGACGTGGACGGCCGCTCGGTCCACCTCGCGGACCCGCACCTCACCGAGGACCAGCGCGAACTGATCAGAACGGTACTGAAGGAAGGCGCGTAGGGGGCGCGCAGGGGGCGCGCAGGGGGGCGGAGGCCACGGGCTTCGGACAGCCGCACCGGCCTCCGACCGGCGGTTCGCGTCCCGCTAGAAGCCCAGCTTGCGCAGCTGCTTCGGGTCGCGCTGCCAGTCCTTGGCCACCTTGACGTGCAGATCGAGGTAGACCGGGGTGCCGAGCAGCGCCTCGATGTGCTTGCGGGACTTCATGCCGACCTCCTTGAGGCGGGCGCCCTTGGGGCCGATGATGATGCCCTTCTGGCTGGGCCGCTCGATGTAGACGTTGGCGTGGATGTCCAGCAGCGGCTTGTCCTTGGGCCGGTCCTCGCGCGGCAGCATCTCCTCGACCACGACCGCGATCGAGTGCGGCAGCTCGTCCCGCACGCCCTCCAGCGCCGCCTCGCGGATCAGCTCGGCGACCATGACCTGCTCGGGCTCGTCGGTGAGGTCGCCCTCGGGGTAGAGCGGCGGGCTCTCCGGGAGCAGCGGGGCGATCAGGTCGGCCAGCAGCGAGACCTGCTTGTCGCCCACGGCCGAGACCGGGACGATCTGCGCCCACTCGAAGCCGAGCTCCGTGGCGAGCTGGTCGATCGCGATCAGCTGTTCGGCGAGCTGCTTGGAGTCGACCAGGTCCGTCTTGGTGACGATCGCGATCTTGGGGGTCTTCTTGATCCCCGCGAGCTCCTTGGCGATGAACTTGTCACCCGGGCCGAGCTTCTGGTCGGCGGGCAGGCAGAAACCGATCACGTCGACCTCGGCCCATGTGGTCCGTACGACGTCGTTGAGCCGCTCGCCGAGCAGGGTGCGCGGCTTGTGCAGACCGGGGGTGTCCACCAGGACGAGCTGGGCGTCCGGGCGGTGCACGATGCCGCGCACGGTGTGGCGGGTGGTCTGCGGGCGGTTGGAGGTGATCGCGACCTTCGTCCCCACCAGTGCGTTGGTCAGGGTCGACTTGCCCGCGTTGGGACGGCCGACGAAGCACGCGAAGCCCGCGCGGTGGGGGGCCTGGGAGGGGGAGGAGGCGTTGTCCATGCCTCATATTCTCCCCGATCCACCGGCCGCCGCCGACCAGCGGCCGGGCGCCCGGCTCAGCCCGCGGTGACGACGGGGCCCGGCGTGCCGTCCGGCCCCGCGAGCAGCACCGGCGTCCGCGGGCCGCCGAGGTCCCGTACGGCCGCCCGGTCCGCGTCGGGGACGGCCGGCGTCTCGGAGACCACCGCGGCCGCCTCCAGGGACCTGGCGCCGCTGGCCACGGCCATCGCCACGGCCGTCTGCAGGGCGCTCAGCCGCAGCGAGTCGAGCGCGACGGTCCCGGCGACGTACGTACGGCCCGTCTCGTCGCGGACGGCCGCGCCCTCGGGGACGGCGTTGCGGGCGCGGGTGGCGCGGGCGAGCGTGATGAGCTTGCGGTCTTCGGGGTCCAGCGTCTCCGTCATACCCGGGAGCATAGGGGCGGGGGGCCCGGGGGCCCTCGGGCCCCCGGGCGGCCTTCATACAGCCGTCATGCCGCCTTCATGCGCGGACCTCAGCCGGACGCCCGGTCCAGCAGGCCACCGAGTGAGTACATGCTGCCCCGCCGGCCCTCCGGCGAGGCGAGCCACCGCACCTTCGCGGCCGTGCCCGTCTCCGGCACCGGGTTGTGGAGCACGATCGTCAGGTCCGGCCGGGCCGGTACGCGCAGCTGGGTGCTCTCCAGGTACAGCGTGCCGACCAGCGGGTGCTGGAACTCCTTGACCAGCACGCCGCCGGGCCGCACGTCGCCGCGCGCCCACAGCTCGGTGAACTCCGCACTCGCCGCGGAGGCCTCCGCCACGACCTCCTGGAAGCCCTCGTCGTCGGGGCGCTCGGAGCAGGCGGCGCGGTAGGTGGCGACGACGCGGGGCGCGTTCTCGTCCCAGTTCGCGGCGCGGGCCCGGTAGACGGGGTCGGTGAAGAAGTCGATCAGGCAGTTCTGCCGGGTCTCCGGGCGGAAGCCGAGGACGTGGCCGGCCGCCTCGTTGTACGCGACGAGGTTCCAGTACGGGTCCATGATGTGCGCCGGGGAGGGCAGCCAGCCGTCGATCAGCCGGCGCAGCCCGTCGCACAGGTACTCCGGGTCGTGGGCGGACTCGGGCAGCGGCGGATTGAGGCCGGCCAGGACGTAGAGGTGGCGGCGCTCCGGCCCGTCCAGCCGCAGCACGCGCGCGACGGCGTCGATGACCTGCGGCGAGACGGTGATGTCCCGCCCCTGCTCCAGCCACTGGTACCAGCTGGCGCCCACTCCTGCGAGGACCGCGACCTCCTCGCGGCGCAGGCCCGGCGTACGGCGGCGGGCCCCGCCGTCCGGCAGGCCCGCCTCGGCCGGCGAGACCCGGGCCCGGCGGCTCATCAGGAACTCGCGCAGCTCCTCGCGGCGGCGCGGCCTGGCGCGACCCTCATGCGTTGCAACGGTCAACTCTCCCCCTCGCCCGTCCGACCCTGCCTGGTGGTGCGACCACCACCATAAGCGCCCTCTCCCCACGGGTGTTCCGCAAGCCCGAGGCTGATCACATGGCGATCGACTCCCTCCCCCGTACTTCTCCTCCCGACACCTTCCCGGCCCCGGCGGCGGCCGGCATGACCCTGCGCGCCAAGCTGATCCTGATGGTCCTGTGCGCCGCGCAGTTCATCGTCGCGCTCGACTTCTCCATCCTCAACGTCGCCCTGCCCGTCCTCGGCGACGACCTGGGCATGAGCCAGGCCGACCTGCAGTGGGCGGTCACGGCCTTCGCCCTGCCGTCGGGCGGCTTCCTGCTGTTCTTCGGCCGGATCGCCGACCTCTACGGGCGGCGCAGGCTCTTCCTGTCCGGGCTGGCCCTGTTCACCGTGGCCTCCGTGCTGGCCACGCTGGCCTGGGACCCCGCCTCCTTCCTGGCCGGCCGTGCGCTGCAGGGGCTGGGCGCGGCGGTGATCGTGCCGACCGGGATGTCGCTGCTGACCACGACCTTCGCCGAGGGCCCGCAGCGCGAGCGGGCGCTGGGTATCAGCGGCACGCTGATGTCCCTGGGCTTCACCATCGGCATGGTGCTCGGCGGGGTGATGACGGACTCGCTGGGCTGGCGCTCCACGATGGGCGTGCTCGCGGTGGCGGGCGCGGGCGTGCTCCTGGCGGCGCCCGGCCTGCTGACGGAGTCCCGGCGGGCGGAGCGGCCCCGGCTGGACGTGCCGGGCGCGGTGACCGTCACCGGCGGCCTGCTGGCGCTGATCTACGCGCTGTCGACGGCGGCGCAGCGGGGCTTCGGCGGGCCGGACGTCATCGTCACGCTGGGCGCCGGGGTGCTGCTGCTCGTGGCCTTCGCGGTCGTGGAGTCCCGGGCCGCCGAGCCGCTGGTGTCCCTGCCGATGCTGCGGCGGCCGACCGTGGCCTGGGGGAACCTGGCCGGACTGGTCACCTTCGCGATGATGACCACGGTCGTCTTCCTCCTCACCCTGTACCTGCAGGAGGTGCTGGAACTGTCGCCCGTCCGCACCGGCCTCGTCTTCGGCGTGCAGGGCGTTCTCGCCGCCCTCGCCGGAATGACCGCCCCCCGGGTCATCGCCCGCTTCGGGGCGCGCAACACGCTGGTGGCGGGGATGCTGACGCAGGCCGTGTTCACGGCGGCCCTGCTGGGCCTGGGCGTGGACTCCGGTGCCTGGCTGGCCCTGACGGCGGTGTCCCTGGGCTGCGTCGGCCACCTGTGGGCGATCGTGGCGTACGGCGTCACGGCCACGTCGGGCCTGCCGGACGGCGAGCAGGGGCTCGCCACGGGGCTGGTCACCAGCTCGCAGCAGGTCGGCATCACGATCGGGATACCGCTGCTGAGTGCGCTGGCGTCGGCGGACATCGCGGCGCGGCGGGAGGGGGGTGCCGGCTTTGCGGCGGCGACGCTGGGGGGCATCAAGCTGGGGCTGGGCGTGGACGCGGCGATTGTGGCAGTGGTGGCCGTACTGGTGGCCGTGGGCCTGCGGCGTGCGCGCGCTACGCGCCCGTAACCGGGGCTCCGCCCCGGACCCCGGTCCTCAATCGCCGGACGGGCTGGATTTCCAGCTCGCGGTGAACGAGTCCACCTACGGCGTGCTCAGC
>NZ_JBEZYL010000016.1:0-145636 GCF_040638465.1 Streptomyces sp. NPDC026206 | reverse complement strand
CTGGCGTTGACTTTTGGCACGCTGTTGAGTTCTCAAGGAACGGACGCTTCCTTTGTACTCACCCTCTCGGGCTTTCCTCCGGGCGCTTCCCTTCGTGTTGCACCACTCTATCAGGAGTTTTCCGGCCCCCTTACCGCTCGTTTTCCGCATGTAAATGCATGCAGACATACGGAAGCGGATCCGGGAATTGGATCTTATCCAGTGGAGTGCCGCCCTCGTCTCGCCAGCAGTTGACTGCGGGCCTCGGTCGTGGGCAGGGGTCCGACAGTACATGTCCCGCACACCCGAGGCAAATCGATTACGCACCGCACACATGGACCGCGCGCGCACGCTCGTGCGGAATCCCTAGTTCCTATGACTTAGGCTTCCGACCAGTGCGCCGTCCAGGACAGGCAGTGACGGCGCGTGATGAATCTTCACCTCTGGGAGGCTTCCCATGACCACCGTGACGTCCCCGATCGCCGGACGCGCCATCGGACTCGCGGCAGTGCCCGATCCGGTCTTCTCCGGCGCGATGGTGGGACCCGGTACCGCCATTGACCCCGTGCGCGAGCCCGCGACCGCGGTCTCGCCCATCGACGGTGTCATCGTCTCGCTGCACCCGCACGCGTTCGTCGTCGTCGATGCGGAGGGGCACGGCGTGCTGACGCACCTCGGCATCGACACCGTCCAGCTCAACGGCGAGGGCTTCGAGCTGCTCGTCAACAAGGGCGACACCGTGACGCGCGGTCAGGACATCGTGCGCTGGGACCCCGTCGCCGTCGAGGAGGCCGGTAAGTCGCCGGTCTGCCCGATCGTCGCGCTCGAGGCCACGGCCGACGCGCTGGCCGACGTCCGTGAGGACGGCGACCTCAAGGCCGGCGACACCCTCTTCACCTGGCAGTGACATTTCACCTGCGGTGACCTTGAGCCGTCTTCGAAGGACGGCGCGTACGACATCCACCGCGGCGGACGTGACCGCCGCATCCAACCGGAGACGGGTGAAATGGAGACAACGCTGCGAGGCGTCGGCGTGAGCCACGGTGTGGCGATCGGCGAGGTGCGGCACATGGGCACGGCGGTTCTGGAGCCGCCGGCCAAGCAGATCCCGGCGGACGAGGCGCCGCGCGAGCAGGGGCGTGCGCGCCAGGCTGTGGAGGCTGTCGCCGCCGACCTCATCGCGCGGGGCAACCTCGCCGGTGGCGAGGCCCAGCACGTGCTCGAGGCCCAGGCCATGATGGCCCAGGACCCCGAACTGATGGCCGACGTCGAACGGCGCATCACCGTCGGCAGCACCGCCGAGCGCGCGGTGTACGACGCCTTCGCCGCCTACCGTGCGCTGCTGGCCAACGCCGGCGAGTACCTGGCCGGCCGGGTGGCCGACCTCGACGACGTGCGCAATCGCATCGTCGCGCGCCTGCTGGGCGTGCCGATGCCGGGTGTGCCGGACAGCGACGAGCCCTACGTGCTGATCGCCCGGGACCTCGCGCCCGCCGACACGGCGCTGCTCGACCCGACGCTGGTGCTGGGCTTCGTGACGGAGGAGGGCGGGCCGACCAGCCACAGCGCCATCCTGGCGCGTGCGCTCGGGGTGCCGGCCGTTGTGGCGCTGCCGGGAGCCGGGGAGCTTGCCGAGGGCACGGTGGTGGCCGTGGACGGCAGCACGGGCGACATCTTCGTCGACCCGAGCCCGGAGAAGCGCGCGGAGCTGACGAAGGCCGCGGAGGAGCGCAAGGCCGCGCTGTCGGCGTCCTCCGGTCCGGGGGCCACGTCCGACGGGCACAAGGTGCCGCTGCTGGCGAACGTCGGCGGTCCGGCGGACGTGCCGGCCGCGGTCGAGGCGGGTGCGGAGGGCGTGGGCCTGTTCCGTACCGAGTTCCTCTTCCTGGACGACAGCGCGAAGGCGCCGTCGGAGGCCAAGCAGGTCGAGGCGTACCGCAAGGTGCTGGAGGCGTTCCCCGAGGGCCGTGTGGTCGTGCGGGTGCTGGACGCGGGCGCGGACAAGCCGCTGGACTTCCTGACGCCGGCCGATGAGCCCAACCCGGCGCTGGGCGTGCGGGGGCTGCGGACGCTGCTGGACCACCCGGAGGTGCTGCGCACGCAGCTCACCGCGTTGGCGAAGGCGGCCGAAGGGCTGCCGGTCTACCTCGAGGTCATGGCTCCGATGGTGGCGGACCGGACCGATGCCAAGGCGTTCGCGGACGCGTGCCGTGAGGCCGGGCTGAGGGCGAAGTTCGGTGCGATGGTGGAGATTCCCTCCGCCGCGCTGCGTGCGCGCTCGATCCTGCAGGAGGTCGAGTTCCTGTCGCTGGGCACGAACGACCTGGCGCAGTACACCTTCGCGGCCGACCGTCAGGTCGGTGCGGTCTCGCGTCTGCAGGACCCGTGGCAGCCGGCGCTGCTCGACCTGATCGCCCTGTCGGCCGAGGCCGCCAAGGCCGAGGGCAAGAGCTGTGGCGTGTGCGGTGAGGCCGCGTCGGACCCGCTGCTGGCCTGTGTGCTGACCGGTCTGGGTGTGACGAGCCTGTCCATGGGCGCGGCGTCCATTCCCTATGTCCGTGCCACGCTGGCCAAGCACACGCTCGCGCAGTGCGAGCGTGCGGCCGCTGCCGCTCGGGCCACGGACTCGGCCGAGGAGGCCCGTCTGGCCGCGCAGGCGGTGCTGTCCGGCGAGTGAGCCGGGGCGGCGCGCGTGATGCGCTGGTGAAGTGAGGTGAGAAGGGGTGTCCCGCCGGCCGGCGGGACACCCCTTTTCCCGTCAGTCGCCCTCCTCCGTGGCGAGGGTGAAGCCGGCGTGGTATTCGACGCCGTGCTCCGGGGGTACGGGGTCGCCGGTCTGCGCGTCGGTGCAGTAGGCCGCGAAGACCTCGGCCTCGCTCAGGGGCCGCAGTCCGCCGTCCTTGAGTCCCCAGCCCCGAACGGTGTCGGGCCGGCCGGGCAGCGTGGTGCGCAGGACGACGCCGCCCGGGAGGTCCGTGGCGATGCCGGCTGCCAGGACCGTGCAGAAGACCAGGGCCGCTGCCTCTCCCAGGTGCAGTCGTCCGTCCTCGCGGCATTCGGTGCGCAGGACGGCGACGAGCGGGGTGTCCCCTTCGGCCTGGACGCTGCAGACGAGGTGGTGTCTGCCCTCCCCCACGGCCTCGACGATCCGTCGCAGCGTCTGCGATGCCCGGGTGAACGCCGCCCGGCCGATGTCCTCGCCGCACGAGGCGCAGTCGCCCCCGCCGGCCAGCAGGGCCGAGGCGTACTCCCAGGTGGCCTGCTCTTCCGCTTCATCGATGAGGCGGGGCAGCAGGCGGGCCAGGGGCTGGCCCTCGTAGGTGACCTTGGTGCCGGCGGCCGCGACCTCGGCCGTGTAGCGGGTGCGGCTGGTGGCGGTGTCGGGGTCGATGTGCAGGTCGGTGCAGTATTCCTCGTAGTCGACGGGGTCGAAGAGCGTGACGCTGGTGTAGGTGCCCTGGGCGGCCAGGGCGCGCAGCAGTCGGTCGACGTCCTTCAGGTACGTGACGTGGTCGTCGAAGTGGAAGCTGTCGTAGCGCCGCATGGCGGCGAAGTCTCTCTCGTCGGCCAGGACGGCCACGGTGCTCGGTGTTTCGCTGCGCAGCCTGTGTCGCGCGGTCAGTCGCTTCCGGCCGTTGTCGGTGTGCGCCATGAACTCCCCCTCAGCGCGAGTGATTCGATGCTCACTGAGAGTAAGGGACGGCACTGACAACGGCCGTGACCAGCCCGGACCTTGGCCGCCCGCTCAGTTCCGCTCGCGCGCCAGCCGTTCGTAGAAGGACAGCAGTCCGGCGTTGTCGACGGAGCCGGGGTTGACTGCCTTCTCCAGCGGAGTTCCTTGGAGCAGGCGCTTGACGGGGACCTCGATGCGCTTGCCGGTGAGGGTGTGCGGGACGGCGGGGACCTCGATGACCTCGTCGGGGACGTGGCGCGGGGAGAGCTCCTCGCGAATGGTGCGCTTGATGCGGTCGAGGAGGTCGTCGTCGAGGGTGGCACCCGGTGCGAGGTGGACGAATAGGGGCATCCAGTAGCCGCCGTCGGGCTGTTCGACGCCGATGACGAGGGATTCGCGGATCTCGGGGAGGCGTTCGACGGCTTCGTAGATGTCGGCGGAGCCCATGCGGACGCCCTGGCGGTTGAGGGTGGAGTCGGAGCGGCCGTGGATGACGACGGTGCCGCGGGAGGTGAGGGTGATCCAGTCGCCGTGCCGCCAGACGCCCGGGAACATCTCGAAGTAGCTGTCCCGGTAGCGGCTGCCGTCGGGGTCGTTCCAGAAGTGGATCGGCATGGACGGCATGGGTGCGGTGACGACGAGTTCGCCGACCTCGTCGACGACGGGCTTGCCCTGGGCGTCCCAGGCCTGGAGGTCGGTGCCGAGGCAGGGGGCCTGGAGCTCGCCGATGTACACCGGCAGGGTCGGTACGGCGCCGGCGAAGCAGCTGCAGACGTCCGTGCCGCCGCTCACCGACGCGATCCACATGTTCTCGGCGACCTCGTCGTGGATCCACCGGAAGCCGTCCGGCGGCAGGGGGGAGCCGGTGGTGGCGACGCACTGGACGCGGGAGAGGTCGAAGTCGCGGCCGGGGCGGACGCCGGCCTTGCGGCAGGCCATGACGTAGGCGGCGGAGGTGCCGAAGAGGGTGGCGCCGGTGCGTTCGGCGATGCGCCACTGGGCGCCGGTGTCGGGGTGGCCGGGGCTGCCGTCGTACAGGACGACGGTGGAACCGACCAGGAGGCCGGAGACGAGGAAGTTCCACATCATCCAGCCGGTGGAGGTGTACCAGAAGAAGCGGTCGCCGGGGCCGAGGTCGCAGTGGAGGGCGAGCTGCTTGAGGTGTTCGACGAGGATGCCGCCCTGGGACTGGACGATGGCCTTGGGCAGGCCGGTGGTGCCGGAGGAGTAGAGGACCCACAGGGGGTGGTCGAAGGGGACCTGTTCGAAGACGGGCTCGGTGTCGCCCGCCGTCAGAGCGTCCCACTCCAGCGCGCCTTCCGGCGCCGGGGTGCCCAGCAGCGGGATGTGGACGACGGCGCGGACCGTGGGCAGTTCGGCGCGCAGCTCGGCGACGACGTCGGTGCGCTCGTGCCGCTTGCCGCCGTAGTGGTAGCCGTCGACGGCGAACAGGACGACGGGTTCGACCTGCTGGAAGCGGTCCAGGACGCTGCGGGCGCCGAAGTCGGGGGCGCAGGAGGTCCAGACGCCGCCGACGGCGGCGGTGGCGAGCAGGGCGACGACGGCCTGGGGGATGTTGGGCAGGTAGCCGCTGACGCGGTCGCCGGGGCGTACGCCGAGGCGGCGCAGCTCGGCGGCCAGGGCGCCGACCCGGCCGCGGAGCTCGGCCCAGCTGACGGGGCGCGGCTCGTGGGTCTCGTCGACGTGCAGCAGGGCGGGCTCGGCGGCCCGGGCCGGGTCCTCGGCGGTGCGCAGGGCGTGCTCGGCGTAGTTGAGGGTGGCGCCGGGGAACCAGCGGGCGCCGGGCATGGCGCGGTCGGCGAGTACGCGCTCGTAGGGGCTGGAGAAGCGGACGTCGCACCACTCGGTGAGGGCCTGCCAGAAGGGCTCGGGTTCCTCCACCGACCAGCGGTGCAGGGCGGTGTAGCTCGCGACGGTGTCGCCGGGGACGGGTGCGGGGGCCCCGTGCCGTTCGGCGGCCCGGCTGTGGAAGCGGGTGACCTGCGCGCGGGCGATGCGGTCCTCGCCGGGGCGCCACAGGGGCTCCGGCGGGTCGACTGGCTGCGGTGCGGTGGTCATCTGGCTGCTCCCGGCTGTACGCGTCGTGGGCGGCGCCGCGCACACGGCGGGGTCGGCCCATCGCGCGGCTGACCAGGACGATGCCATGTGATCGACTCGTGCACCAGGGGTGGTGTCACACCACGGTCTGAAGGGCACGCCCTGCTGGGGTGAACGCCGGTCGAACGGTACGCGGGGCGGACGGGGACGGTGGCAGGGTGAGCGGCATGGACGCGGGTGACCTTGTGCGGACGGTGAAGTGGATGGCCTCGTTGAGGGCGGTGGGGAGCGCGCAGGGCCTGCGGTCCGTGCGTTCGGCGTGGCGGCGGCACCGCGTGGACGCGGTGGGGCTGCCGCGGCCGGGTGCGCAGCGGGCGCGGGTGCCGGGGGTGGCGGAGGGCGCGGAGCCGCGGCCCGGGGGCGGGGTGGTGCGGTTCGCCCGGTCGTCGTTGCGGGTGCGGGTGGCGGCGGGGGGCGCGGTGTTCTGCGGCTGGGACGATGCCGGGCCGGAGCCGTCCTACGCGCTGGCGGGGCCGGTGCCGGAGGTGGACGAGCGGGCGGTGCTGGAGCCGGACACGGACGGCGGCTGGCGGGTGGTGTCGGAGCGGGTGCTGGTGGTCGTGTCCCGGCACGGTGCGGTGGAGGTGCGGACGCCGGGCGGGGTGATGCTGCGCCGTGATCTGCCGCCGCGCTGGTGGGAGCCCGCGGCCCGGACGGCGGCCGGGGCGCGCTGGGTGCAGCGGTCGGAGGTGACGGCGGACGCCCGGTTCTTCGGGCTGGGCGGGCGTGCCGCGGGGCCGCGGCTGCGGGACGGTTCGTACCGGTTGTGGAACACCGATCCGGGAGGTGCGTTCGAGCCGGGGGACGATCCGCTGTACATCACGATGCCGGTGCAGCTGGTGGTGGCGGACGCGGGGACGCATCTGGTGTTCCACGACAACACCTGGGACGGCCGGGTGACGTTGTGGGAGGGCGAGGAGGGGGCCGGTTCGGGGCATGACCGGCCGGGGCGGTGCGAGATGCGGATGGAGGGTGGTCCGCTGCGCTACTGGGTGATGGCGGGCACTCCGGCGCGGGTGCTGCACGGCTGGGCGGCGCTGACGGGTGCGGCCGCGCTGCCGCCGGCCTGGGCGCTGGGGTACCAGCACGCGCGGTGGGGGTTCGGCAGTGAGCGCGAGGTGCGGCGGGTGGTGACCGGTTACCGGGAGCGGGGGCTGCCGCTGTCCGCGGTGCACCTGGACATCGATCACTACCGGGGGCACCGGGTGTTCACCGTGGACCGGGAGCGGTTTCCCGATCTGCCGGGGATGGCGGCCGACCTGCGCCGGGAGGGCGTGCGGCTGGTGTCGATCGTGGACCCGGCGGTGAAGGCCGAGCCGGGGGAGGAGGTGTACGACGGCGGGCGGGAGGCGGACGCGTTCGTGCGGGACGCCCGGGGGCACGAGGTGCGGGGGGAGGTGTGGCCGGGCGAGTCGGTCTTTCCCGACTTCACCGATCCGAAGGTGCGCCAGTGGTGGGGCGGGCTGTACGCGGAGCGGCTGGTGCAGGGTTTTTCCGGGGTGTGGCACGACATGAACGAGCCGGTGTCGTTCGCGGCGTTCGGTGACCCGACGCTGCCGCGCTCGGCCCGGCACGCGCTGGAGGGGCGCGGTGGTGACCACCGGGAGGCGCACAACGTGTACGGGCTGACGATGGCGCGGGCGGGCTACGAGGGCCTGTGCGCGCTGCGCCCGGAGGAACGGCCGTTCGTCTTCTCGCGGTCGGGCTGGGCGGGCATGCAGCGCTACGGGGGTACGTGGTCGGGGGACGTGACCACGGGCTGGCCGGGGCTGCGGGCGTCGCTGGCGCTGGTGCTGGGTGTGGGGCTGTGCGGGGTGCCGTATTCGGGGCCGGACGTCGGGGGGTTCACCGGGTTCCCCTCGCCCGAGCTGTATTTGCGGTGGTTCCAGCTGGGCGCGTATCTGCCGCTGTTCCGTACGCATGCCGCGATGTCGGCGGGGCGGCGCGAGCCGTGGGAGTTCGGGGCGGAGGTGCTGGAGCACGCGGGGGCGGCGCTGCGGGAGCGGATGCGGCTGCTGCCGTATTTCGTGACGCTGGCGCACCTGGCGCAGCGGACGGGGGCGCCCTATGTGCGGCCGGTGTGGTGGCGGTCGCCGGAGGACCGGGCGTTGCGTGACTGCGAGGACGAGTTCCTGCTGGGGGATTCGCTGCTGGTGGCCCCGGTGCTGGAGCGGGGGGCGGACCAGCGGGCGGTGCGGCTGCCGCGCGGGCGGTGGTACGACACGGCGACGGGCCGGGCGCACGAGGGGCCGGGGCAGGTGCTGGTGGATGCTCCGCTCTCGCGCATTCCGGTGCTGGCGCGGGCGGGTTCGGTGGTGCCGGTGGCGGGTGCGGGCGGGGCGGTGGAGCTTCAGGTGTGGGCGCCGGCCGCGGGGCGTACGGGGGGCGGGGTGCTGATCACGGATGCGGGCGGGGGGTGGGAGCGGCCGGAGGTGGTGCGCTTCACGACCCGGTCGCGGGGCGGGGTGGTGACGGTGGAGCAGGAGGGTGCGGCCGAGGTGGGGTATCCGGTGCGTGTGCGCGGCTGAGGCGGCGCGCACCCCCTTCCCCGGGGCGGCGGCGGCTGGTATCGCAAGGGGCCATGCAGAGACTCTCCGTTGTACTGCGCGCCGTGGTGGCGGCGCTCGTCCTGCCCGTCGCCGCGGCGGCCGCTCCCGCCGTGGCCGCTCCGTCCTCGCAGGCGGGCCCGGCGCGGCAGGCGCCGCCGGGCTTCGTCGCCCTCGCCGAGGTGGACCCCACGATCGTCCAGGAGATGCGCTACGCCGGTGTGCACAACTTCACCGGCCATCGCGTCGAGGGTTACGAGCGGCCCCGCTGCCTGCTCACGCGCCCGGCCGCCCAGGCGCTGCGGAGGGTGCAGCGCGTGCTGCTGCGCGGCGGCTACACCCTCAAGGTCTACGACTGCTACCGGCCCCAGCGTGCGGTGAACGACTTCGTGGCGTGGGCGGAGGATCTGCGGGACGTGCGGATGAAGGGGGAGTTCTATCCGCGCGTGGAGAAGTCGCGGTTGTTCGAGGACGGCTACATCGCGGCGAAGTCGGGCCACAGCAGGGGCAGCACCCTGGATGTGACGGTGGTGCGGCTGCCGGTCCTGCCCACGCGCCCGTACCTGCCGGGCGAGCGGCTCGTGCCGTGCTACGCGCCCAGGGCGGAACGTTTCCCCGACAACTCCGTCGACATGGGCACCGGCTTCGACTGTTTCGACACGCTCTCCCACACCCTCGACCCGCGGGTCGAGGGCCGGCAGCGGGCCAACCGGTTGCTGCTGAAGTCCGCGATGGAGGGAGCCGGTTTCGTCAATCTGCCGGAGGAGTGGTGGCACTACATGCTCCGGGACGAGCCGTACCCCGCGACCTATTTCGACTTCCCCGTCCGCTGAGGCCTTCGGTGTGCCCCGTCGTCACACCGTGGCGGGGCTGCGGCCGGTGACCCCCGCGGCCAGGGCGTTCTCGACGACGGAGACAAGGACGTGCTTGACGGACTCGCGCTCGCGGGCGTCGCACATGATGACGGGCACCGCCGGGTCGAGGTCGAGCGCGTCGCGCACGGCCTCCTCGGGGTAGCGTGCCGCGCCGTCGAAGCAGTTGACGGCGAGGGTGAAGGCGATGCCGCGCCGCTCGAAGTAGTCGACGGCGGCGAAGCAGTCCTCCAGCCGCCGGGTGTCGGCCAGGACGACCGCCCCGAGCGCGCCCTGTGCCAGCTCGTCCCAGAGGAACCAGAAGCGGTCCTGGCCGGGGGTGCCGAAGAGGTAGAGGACGAGGTCCTCGCGCAGCGTGATCCGGCCGAAGTCCATGGCGACGGTGGTGGTGCGCTTGGCCTCGACGCCGCAGGTGTCGTCCACCGGCCTGCCCGCCTCGGTGAGCAGTTCCTCGGTGCGCAGCGGCTTTATCTCGCTGATGGCACCGACCAGGGTGGTCTTGCCGACGCCGAAGCCGCCGGCCACCAGGAGCTTGAGTGCCACCGGGGTGACCGAGGGCCGTATGCGGCGGTCAGAGCGCCCGAACACCATGGAAATTCCTCCGATTCAGGGTCAGTGCGGCTCGCGCTCCCCCGTGGTAGTGATCGTTCCGCAAGGAACGCCACCTCGACAACCCCCGTCCGGTCCCGCCTGCGGCCCGGCCGGCCCCGGGCCGAGCCGGGGCCGTCCGCCGCCGGTCACAGCGCCCGCAGGCCGGCGATCACCTCGCGCAGGATTCCCGCGTCGGGCAGCTCGGCCGGCGGGACCGGGCGGGAGACCTTGACGTACCCGGCGTCGATCAGGTCGCCCACCAGGACGCGGACCACGCCGACCGGGAGGTCGAGCCCGGCGGCGAGTTCCGCGATGGACCGGGATTCCTGCACGGCGAGCCCGGCGATGTCGAGGTGTTCCGGGGACAGGGTCCGGTCGGCGATGGCGTGCGCCCCGCCCGGGTGTGCCACCAGGAACTCCTCGGCGACGACGAGCGCGATCAGGTCGAGCCGCTCCTCGGCCGGGCCGCGGGTGCGGCCGCGGGTCATGGCGTAGGGCCGGACCACCGGGCCCGCCGCGTCGTCGTACCAGCGGGCCTCCTGCGCGGCGTCTCCGGTCATGCCGCCGGTCACTCGTCGGCGACGCCGGCGCGCGGAGCGGTGGCCAGGTGCGTGCCCACGCGCTTGACGAGCAGCGTCATCTCGTAGGCGACCTGGCCGATGTCGGAGTCGGCGCCGGCGAGGACGGCCAGACAGCTGCCGTCGCCGGCGGCGGTGACGAACAGGAACGCCTCGTCCAGTTCGACCATGGTCTGGCGGACCTGTCCCGCGGAGAAGTGCCGGCCCACGCCCTTGGCCAGGCTGTGGAAGCCGGACGCGACGGCGGCCAGGTGCTCGGCGTCCTCGCGGGTGAGCCCCTTCGAACTGCCGGTGGCCAGGCCGTCGCTGGAGAGCACGAGTGCCTTGCTGACGCTGCCGACGCGCTCGACGAGCTCGTCGAGGAGCCAGTTGAGCTCTCCCGTGCCGCCGGGGCCCGTCTCTGACAGAACGTTACGTATCGCGGCCTTCGGTGCGGTCATCGACCGTCCCCCTCAATTGTTGTTCCTGGTGCTGTTGTGCCGGGTGGGTTCTTCACCCCATGGTCCCCCGGCCCGTCATTGTGCTCCCGCCCGCGCTCCCAGCCGCGCTGGAGGGCCGCCATCCGCGCCCGTACCTCGTCGGCGTCGCGGTCGTCACCGGCGCCGGCCGGGTCGGGGACGGGCCGGGTGCGCGCGGCCGGGTCCTCCTTGAGCTGCGGGACGAGGCTCGCCTGGCGGACGCGCCGGGGCAGGCCGCCGGTCGGCGTCCGCTCCGCCTCGGGGCCGTCGGGGGCCTGGTGGTGCTGCTCGCCGGGGCCGCCGTCGAACGGGCCCGGCACGGGCCGCGCTTCCGCCGGCCCGTCCGGGTGCGGCCGCTGCGCCGCGGCCCCGGACTCGCGGGCGGGACGTTTGCGGGCCGGCTGCCCGCCGGTGTCCTCGGTGCGCCGCATCCCGCCGAGCGGCAGGGTGTCGGTGAGCAGCGTGGAGGGGATGAGCACGACGGCCGTGGTGCCGCCGTACGGGGAGGTCTGCAGCGAGACGCGCACGCCCTGGCGCTGGGCGAGCCGGCTGACCACGAAGAGGCCGAGGCGGTCGGTGTCGGACAGCTCGAACTCGGGGGTCTCGGCCAGGCGCAGGTTGGCTTCGAGCATCGCGTCGGGGGTCAGGCCCAGGCCGCGGTCGTGGATCTCCAGGGTGAAGCCGTTGGAGACCCGCTCGCCGAGGACCTGCACGGTGGTGTGCGGCGGGGAGAAGACGGTGGCGTTCTCCAGCAGCTCGGCCAGGAGGTGGGTGAGGTCGGCGACGGCGGGCCCGTTGAGGGCCAGGCGCGGCAGCCGGCGCACCTCGATGCGCTCGTACGCCTCGACCTCGCCGACCGCCGCGCGGACGACGTCCATCAGCTGGACGGGCTTGCGCCACTGCCGCGAGGGGGCGGCGCCGGAGAGGATGACCAGGCCCTCGGCGTGGCGGCGCATGCGGGTGGTGAGGTGGTCGAGGCGGAAGAGGTCGGCGAGTTCGTCGGTGTCCTCGGTGCGCCGTTCCATGGTGTCCAGCAGGGCCAGCTGACGGTGCAGCAGGACCTGGCTGCGGCGGGCGAGGTTGACGAAGACGTCGGAGACGCCCCGGCGCATGTCGGCCTGCTTGACGGCGGCCTCGACGGCGGCGCGCTGGAGGGTGTCGAGCGCCTGGCCGACCTGGCCGAGCTCGTCGGAGCCGTGGTCGCGGCGGGGGGCCTCGGCCTGGACGTCGACCCGTTCCCCGGCGGCGAGGCGGCGCATCACACCGGGCAGCCGGACCCCGGACATCTCGTGGGCCTCCTTGCGCAGCCGGCTCAGGTCCTTGACGAGGCCGCGGCCGACGCGCAGGGAGATGACCAGTGAGCAGACGAGGGCGGCGAGGCCGAGGACACCCGCGACGGCGGCCTTGGTGAGGACGCCGATGGCCACCGGCCGTACCCGGTCGCCGAAGCGGTCGACGGCCTCGATGCCCATGCGGCCGAGGTCGTCCAGGACCGGGCCGGCGGTGGCCTGCCAGCGCTGGGGGTCGGCGACGTGGGCGGCCCGGGCGGCGCCGGCGAGGATCACGGTGTCCTCGGCGGAGCGCAGCGCCTGGGCGTTGGTGCCGCGCCAGTAGTCGTCGAAGGTCTTCTGGTCGGCGGCCGGCAGGACGGCCAGGTGGGTGCTGTAGAGGACCTTGCGCTCGGCGACGCGGTCGGAGAAGGAGCGCAGGTCCTGTCTGCTCATGCTGCCCGCGGCGAGCGCGGCGGCGAGCAGGGCGTCCTCGCGGGAGAGGGCCTCGCGGGCGCGGGCGATGCCGACCAGGGCGCGGCCCTGGCGGTCCATGCCGGCGTCCTGGATGGCGCTGAGGCTGCCGAGGAAGTCGTAGTAGGGCTCGACGAGTTCGTTGTAGGCCTGCAGGGCGGTGTACCGGGTGACGGTGTTGTCCTCGACCTTGCGGCGCAGTCCCTCGATGCTGTCGAGGCTCTTCTCGATGGCACGGAAACGATTCGCCGCCTCGTCGGCCATGTCGTCGCGCACCCCGTCGCCGACCCGGGAGCGGAAGGCCGCGACCGTCTTGTCGGTGGCGCGCTGCCGCTCGCGCAGCCCGGCCAGGGCGTCGGAGCGGCCCGGGTCGGCGAGGTAGACGAGGGTCTGGCGGCGCTCCTTCTGCAAGGACCGGACCATGTCCTCGGCCGGGTAGCCGATCTTGCGCATGACGTCGGCGACGGACAGCAGCTGAACGGCCTCACTGCCGGTGATGACGGTGGCGAAGATCCACAGGCCGGTCAGGGACACCAGTGGCACCAGCAGCAGCGCCACGATCTTCCGGCGGATCGACTTCCCGCGCAAGCGCATGGCCTCCCCTCCGTCAGCCCCGGCGCACGGGGGTGGTCTTCCGACAGTAATGCGGCGTGAGCCTACTACTGCGGGGTGCGCGCCTCGAAGGCCAGTACGGCTGACGGAAGGGGGTCTGGCCGGATTCCCCCTCCCCGGGGGAACCTTTGGGGGTCATTGTTCGCTCTTCTCCTACGGAGAGGGAGCTCTGGGCAGCCACTGGGGGAGGTGAGCCGCCATGGATCAGGACCGCCACGACGCCGCGTCGTACGCCCGCAGGCCGTTGTGGGTCGAGGAGCCGGCCCGCAGGCCGAGGATGCCCGATCCCGTCCGGACGTCCGCGGTGCGCGCGTTTCTCATCGTCGCGGTGACGTTGATACAGACCGTGGTCACGGTACTGCTCGCGCTCTCGGGGTCGTGGTTCGCGTTCCCGGCGGTGCTCTGCTCGGTGGCGTGCACGGTGGCCGCGACGTGGGGCGTGGTCGACGTATGGGTGACGCGGCAGGTGTGGCTGCAGCGGCACGGCGTGGTGTCCGTGCCGAGCAGCTCGGCGCGCGGGATGCGCAGGGTACGCAGGCCGCACTACCCCTGACGGGCCTTGCGCCAGGGGAAGCCCGGCCGGCGGCGGCGCTACGACCCGGCCGCCACCGGCTCGGTCCGGCCGGTCCCCTCCTCCGTATCCGCGGGGCGGCGGAACATCCGCGTGGCCGTGATCTCGCCGTGCACCTTCTCGGCCGCCCCGTCGTCGGCGGCCCACGGCTGCGGCAGCCCGCGCCGCAGGTGTTCCTCGACGCTGATGTACTTCAGCCCCGCCCGCAGGTCCGCGTCGTTGCGCAGCCTGATGACCAGCGGGAACTCCGCCAGCGCGGTGGTGTCGAACAGGCCCGTCGTATAGAGCAGCTGTACGCCCAGCGCGTCGGCGACGGCCCGCTGGAGCTCCAGCAGGTACGTGGCGTTGGCGCGGCCGATGGGGTTGTCGAGGAAGAGCGTGCCGGCGTGCCGCTGCTTGTCGCGGCCACGGTCGTTGCTGCGCAGCGCCGCCATGGTGCAGTACAGCGCGATCGCGGCGGTCAGCAGCTGCCCGCCGGAGAAGACGTCGCCCATCTGACGGACCGGCACCCGCTCGGCGCGCAGCACCGCGTCGGGCTTGAGGATCTCCACGGCGACGCCGCGCGGCAGCAGCGCCGCCTGCACACCGCGCAGCAGCAGCGACATGCCGTCGCGGCGCAGGTCGGAGTTCTTCTTCACGGCCGAGCGGGTCGCCTCGTCGATGACCTCGCCGAGCCGCTCGGTGAGCGTGGACTGGTCGGGGTCCTCGAAGCGGATGCGCAGGAACTCCTGGCCGGACCACTCCCCCAGGCCCTCGGGCAGCCGGGACAGGCGTTGCGCGGAGCGCAGGGTGGTCAGCGAGGACTCCACCAGGCCGCGCAGCCGGTCGACGATGCTGTCGCGGTTGCGCTCCAGCTGCTCCAGCTCGTCCGTGAGCACGCGCAGCCGGGGTGCGAAGGCCTCGGCCCAGGCCACGGCGTGCTCGGGCAGGGCGGCGGCGGGCAGTTCGCGGATCTGCTGGCGGGCCGGGGTGCGCACCTGCTCGTAGCGGGTGGAGTTGGCGTGCCGCACGAGAACGTCGCTCGCCTCACGGACCGCGGCCTCCGCCGCCGACAGGTCGCCCGCACAGCCACGCAGGGAGCGCCGGGCCTCGGCTGCGGCCTGCCGGGCCTCCTCCAGCGTCCCGGCGTACGGCTCGGACTGCTCGCTCTCCTCCTCGGGCGAGTTCTCGCGCAGCAGGTCGCGCAGGAGGGCCGCCGTGTCGTCGAAGCCGGTGGCCGCGTCCTCGGCGGCGCGGTGGGAGCGCACCAGGTCGCCGTGGGCCCGGCGGGCGCCGTCGAGGGCGTCGGTGCGGGCGGCGAGTTCTGAGGTGGCGGTGCGCAGCAGCTCCTTGGCCCGCTCGGCGTCGGAGGGCACCAGATCCTCGGGGAGCCCGGTGTGCGCCTCGCCGTCGGCGGGGGCGAGGCGCTCGGCCTCGCCGCGCAGCCGGCCGAGCTGCTCGCTGGCCGTGGACGCGCGGGTCTCCAGCATCTGCACGAGGGACTCGGCGCGGGCGGAGGCGGCCTGGCGGGAGGGCCCGTCGGCGCCGTCGGTGCCCTCCAGGAGCTGCGCGGCACGGGTGCGGACCTTGTTGGTGAGGCGGTCGAGCTCGGCGCGGGCGGCGCTCTCGTCGCTCTCGGCCCGGGCCTGCTCGGCGCGCAGGTCGGCGCCGACACCGACCTTCTCGTAGAGCTGGGAGGCGGCGCGGTAGGCCTCGCGCAGGGCGGGCAGGGAGGTGGTGGACGCCTCGGTGCCCTCGGGTACCGCGTCGTAGGTGTCCGGGGCACCGGCGATCTCGGCGCGCTCGGCGCGCAGCGCGCGGGTGGTGCGGCGCGCGTCGTCCGCGGCGCGCTGGGCGGCGCGGCGGTCCTCATCGGCGGCGCGGGCGCGGTCGACGCGGACTGCTGCCTGCTCTTCCGCCTCGGCGGCCTCCTCGGCCAGTTCGCGCAGCCTGCTCTGCCAGTTGGCACGCTCGCGCAGCCGGTAGGCGAGTCCGGCGAGCGCGTCGGCGACCCGGCGGGCGCGCTGGGCGGCCTCCTGCCGCTCGTCGCGGACGCGGGCCGTCCCGGCGGCGGCCTCCTCGGCCTCGGCGCGGGCCGTGCGGGCCTCGGCGAGCGCCTCCCGGGCGGCGTCCGCGAGGGCGCGGCAGCGCTCGGTCTCGGCGGCGAGCTCGGCGAGCCGCCCCTGCGGGCAGCCGGCGCGCCAGGAGGAGAGCCGGGCGGCGAGCGTGCGGTCGCCGGCCAGCCGTGCCGCTGTGGCGCGGATCTCTTCGTCCCGCGCCATGGCGCGCTCGCGCAGTGCGTGCCGCTCCTCGTCGGCGGCGCGCTCGTCGTGCATGGCGGGGTTCGGCGGGACGAGGAACACGTCGACGGCGCCGCTGTCCTGGCCGTCCGCGGCCGGGGTGGGGGCGAGGAGGGCGGCGGCGGTGCCGACGGCGACGGCGGAGCGCGGCAGCAGGGAGGCCGCGCCGAGCACCTCGCGGGCGCGGGCGTGGGCGCCCGGGTCGGTGATGACGACGCCGTCGACGAGCTCGGGGCGGGCGGCGAGGACGGCGGCGTGGTCGGCCGGGTCGACGGCCTGGGCGAGGTAGCGCCAGCCGGGCAGCGCCGGGATGCCGTGCTCTCCGAGGTATTCGACGGCGGCCAGCACGTCCGGGCTGGGCGGCAGCAGGCCGCCGTCACCGAGGGCGCCCAGGATGCGGGAGTCGTCGGCGGCGGCGGTGCGCAGGTCGAACAGCTGTCGTTCGGCGGCGGCCACGTTCTCGTCGAGCAGCTCGCGCAGCGGGTCGGCGGCGCGGTCCAGCTCCTCGGCGGTCAGGGGGCCGTCGGCCGGCCGGCGGGCGGCCGGGGAGCCGGTGGCGCCGCCGTCCCCGGGGCCCTCGCCGGACCTGCGCGGGGCGGGCGGCTGGGCCCCGTGTCCGGCCGGGCCGAAAGTGGCGTCCTGCGGGCCGTGGGCGGCGGGTTCCCCGGCCGTCGCGTCGCCGGCGGCGCGCTGGCCCGGCACGTGGCCGCAGGCCGTCGGCTGGGACAGGCCCAGGAGTTCGACGATGCGCTGGTCGGCGCCGAGCGACTCGGCGGCGCGGCGCTCGGATTCGTACGCCGCCCCGGCCGCCGTGGCGGCATCGAAGGCGCGGGCGGAGGCCAGTTCGGCGCGGGATTCGGCGGCGGCCGCCTCCTTGGCCCGGTCGGCGGCCCGGCGGGCGGCTTCGCGGGCACTCTCGTACGCGGCGACGGCGGGCTTCTCGGCGTCGCTGGCGGCGAGCGCGGCGCGGGCGGGGTCGGCGTCGGGGGCGGTGTCGTCCAGCCAGCCGGCGCGGACCGCTTCGGCGGTCTCCTGCTCCACCTCGGCGAGCCGCTGGCGCAGGTGCCCGGACTCGCTGCGGGCGCGCTGCGCCTCGGTGGCGGCGGCGGTGGCGTCGCGGTGCGCGGCCTCGCCGGTCTCCTGCAGGACGGCGGAGCGCTCCTCGTGCTCGTTGGCCAGCCGCTCGCCTTCTTCCGCGGCGGCGTTGAGGGCCCGTACGAGCTCGGTGGCGGCCCGGGAACGGGCCGCCAGCGCCGGGGCGGCGTCGCGCTCGGCCTCGTGGATGGCGGCGGCCACGCGTGCGGAGCGGTCGGCGGCGGCGCGGTGGCGCAGCACCGTCTCGGCGGCCTGCCACGCGGCGTGCAGGGTCCGGGCGTCGTTGAGCTCGCGGCGCTGTGCGGCGGCGGCCTTCTCGGCGGCGGCCAGGGCCAGGGAGGCGTGGCGGTAGGCGAGTTCGGCGGCGATCAGGGAGCGGCGGCCGCGTTCGCTCTCGGCGTCGGTGACGGCGTCCGCGGCGGCGGAGACCTGAGCGGCCAGCTCGACGGCGCGGCCGCGCTCCTCGGCGCCGCGCGCGCAGAGGCGGCGGGCGAGGACGCGGGTGCGGCGCTCGGCACCGGCGTGCACGCCCCGGGCCTGCTCGCGCTGCACGGCGGCGTCGGCGATGCGGGAGAGCAGGTCGAGGGAGCCGGCGGTGAAGTCCCGCTCGGCGGTCAGCTCGGCCCTGCGGCCCAGCTTGTGCGCGAAGCCGTGCACGAGGTCGGCGAGGCCGTCGGTGTCGCGGGTGTCGGTGACGGCGCGCAGCAGCAGGTCGGTGAAGTCGGAGTCGTTCTTGACGGCGAAGAGGCCGGCGGCCTCGCCCTCGTCGGCGTTCATCTCGCGCTGGTAGCGGAAGAGTTCGGGGTCCAGGCCCAGCTCGCCGAGGTGTTCGTTCCAGCGCTCGTGGATCTCCTCCCACTCCACGTCGAGGTTGGGGTAGGCCTTGCCGGCCTCGGTGAGGACGTCGCGGAAGCCCTTCATGGTGCGGCGGCGGCCGCGCGCGGCGGAGGCGCCGTCGGCGGCCGGGCGCATCGCGGTGGACTCGGCGACGGGCAGCGAGTCGAGGTTCAGGCCCGGGCCGGGGCGGAAGGAGTACCAGGCCTCGGCGAACTTGCGGGGGTCATTGGAGACCTGGCGGCCGCGCCACTCGCTGACCTTGCCGACGACGATGGACTCGCCGGTCAGGACGTGCTGCCACTCCAGGGCGACGTGGCCGCAGTCGTCGGCGAGGAGGAACTTGCGCAGCACGCCGGAGCTGGCGCCGCCCAGGGTGTTGCGGTGGCCCGGCAGCATCACCGAGAAGATCAGCTTGAGGAGGACGGACTTGCCGCCGCCGTTCTCCAGGAAGAGCACGCCGGCCGGCGCGGGGCGGCGCGGCGGGCCCGTGGGCTCGTCCTCGAAGAACTCCGCCTGCGCGGGCGCGGGAGAGGGCACCGGCGCGCCCACCCCGCGCAGGTCCAGCACGGTGTCGGCGTAGCGCGCACCGGCGGGCCCGATGGAGTAGAGGCGGACCCGGGACAGCTCGTACATGGCGGACTCTCGTTGTCGTGACGGGCGTTTGCTGAGGTGGATCAGTGGGGGATCAGTGCGGGATCAGGGGGACCGCCAGCGGGATCAGGCGGGGTCAGGCGGAGTGGAAGGGCAGGCCGGCGTCGGCGACCAGGTCCAGGTCGTCGGCGTCGTCCGGCGGCAGGAGGGTGGCCTTGCCGTCGGCGACGGGCACGATCCCGAGCTCCAGGAGTTCGCTCATGGCGGCGCTGCCGGCCATGTCGCGGACCTGCAGCTGGTAGCGCGCGGTGGTGCGGAAGGTGCCGCCCGCGTCGTCGCCGGTGCGCTGCAGGAAGCCGGAGTCGACGAGGAAGGCGACGGCCTTGGCGATGATGCCGGTGGTGGAGCCGGCGAGGCGGCGGGCGTCCTTGGTGGCGCCGGTCGCGCTGCGGCGGGCGTAGACGCGCCAGGCGGCTTCGAGGCCGGGGGCGTCGGTGGTGGGGTCGGTGTTCTCGCCCTGCTCGGCGGCCTTCTCTTCCAGCCTGCGGCAGGCCTGGCGGACGAAGGCGTCGACGCCGTTGACGGTGATGCGGCCGATGTAGCCGTCGTCCGCGAGGTCGTCGGGGCGGGGGAAGGCCATGGCGGCGACGGCGAGGTGGGCGAGGCCGTGCAGGAACCGGTCGGCGGAGTCGGCGGTGGCGCGGCGGGCGTAGTCGCCCATGCGGACCGCGAAGACGGAGTCCTCGGCGGCGGTGACGGCCATGCCGGCGCGGGTGGACACCTCCAGGACGATCAGTCCGAGCCCGGCGGCGACGGCGTCGGCGAGGCGCGCGAACGCGGGCTCGTCGCGGTGGCGGCGCAGCAGGTCGGCGTACTCGGCGTCCCGGGCGGGCTGCAGCTTGGGCTGGAGCCCGAACGCGATGAGGCGCGCGGCGTCGGCCGCGTCGGCGGGGGTGACGGGTGCGGGGCCGCTCGCCGTGGGGGCCTCGGCCCCGCCGGCGGGTGCGGCGTCCGGCTGCGCCGGGTGGCCGGCGTCGTACTCAGTCACGGTTGGTGCTCCTGCTGGGGGTACTGGGGGTTGCATGGGTGCGGTCGGTTGGGCAGGCCGGCTCGGCACCGCCGGGCCGCGTCGCGGTGGTCGCGCGCCGCGTCGGCGGGGAGAGAGAGCCCCGGTCCCACCCCTTCCCGTTTCCCGGGACCCGGCCCCGGACCCCGGGAAGGTCCGGGGTGGCCAGACCGGGGAACATCCCTCCGCCGCGACGGCGGGACGTCACACGGCGCGCTCCGGCGGTGCCGGGCCGGCCGTTCCCACATGCCCGCCGCGAAGCGAGCCGCACGCCGCTCACGCCCCCTCCGAGCGGTCCGCGGCCATGCCGGCCGCGTCCAGCAGGGCGGTGCCCACGATCAGGTCCGCGCCCCCGAACTCGGCGTCGTCGAGCTGGGTGCCGTCGTCGACGGCGAAGAGCAGGGACCGCTCACCCTGGCGGTAGGCGGTGCCCACCGAGGGGCTCGCGGCGTGGACGGCCAGCAGGGCGAGGAGGTAGGGCAGTTCGGGGTCGCGGCGGCGGGCCTCGGCCAGGAGGCCGGAAAGGCGCCGGGGGGCGTCCGGCGGCAGGGCGAGGAGCTCCATGGCGCTCGCGAGCTGTTCCTCGCTGAAGCGGCTGTCGTCCGGGGTCGCGATCAGGTCCGGCTCGGGCATCTCGGCGCCCAGGTGCTCGCGCTCGGCGGGCGGCGTCAGCAGCATCTCGACGAGGTCGCCGACGCGCACGGAGGCCGGCGTGCGCAGACCCGTGCCACGGGCGAAGAACGCGTCGGTGACGCGCCCGGCCTGCTCCAGGGGAAGCGGCAGCAGGGGGGCCAGGAGCTGTCCGTACAGGTCGAGGCCGGAGCGGGCGGCCGGGGTCGCGAAGGCCTGGCGGTCCTGCTCGGCGCGGAAGAGGGGGCCGGCTTCCAGGAGGCGGGACTGCAGCTGGGTGTGGCGGCGGATGCAGTCCTTGACGATGTCGACGAGCTCGGCGGCGCGCCGCTTGTGCTCGGCCGTCTTCGGGTCGTTGCCGGTCTCGGCCTCGTCGCGGGCCTTGCGGATGTTGGTGAGGATCGCGTTCTCGTGGCGGTAGCGGTCGGCTACGTGGTCGAGGGCCTCGGCGATCATGTCGGGGACGGCCTGCAGCCAGTCGACGGCGCGGACGTTGCGCCGCGTGGCGTCCAGGGTCTTGCGGAGGGTCTCCGCGTACTGCACGGTGCGGTAACGGGCCTGCTCGGCGGCGAGCTGGGCGTCGGCGAGCCGGCCCCGGCTGATGAGGACCTCGAGCTTGACCTCGGCGGCGATCTGAGCGCTGGTGACGTCCGTGTCGAGGGCGCCCACCAGGACGTTGACGGCCTCGTCGGTGGTGCGCAGGAAGACCGTGCCGCCGGGCCCGGGGACCTCCTCGAGGAGCTTGAAGTCGTAGTCGCGCCGCACGTACACGCCGTCCGCGCCGAACGTGCCGTAGACGGCGCGGAAGCCCCGGTCGACGCTGCCGACGTTGATGAGGTTCTCCAGGACCCAGCGGGCGACGCGCTCGTGCTCGGCGTGGGGCCGCCCGGGGGCCTGGGCGGCGACGCGCGGCTGCAGCCTGGCGACTATCTGCTCGTGGTCGGCCCCGGTGTCGAAGTCCATGTTGAGCGTGACCAGGTCGATGGCGGCCAGCGCCACCTCCGCCATGGCGTAGACGCCGTACTCACCCGCGAGATTGGCCTTGCGCACGTCGAGGTCGTGCAGGGGCGCGGTGCAGGCGAGCGCACGCAGCCTGCGGGCCAGGCCCTCGTCGGCGGCCGGGCCCGGGGCCGTGGGGGTCCCCCCTGCTCGCGCGTAGCCAGGAGCTCGGGGGAGCGAGGGCCCGTTGAGCTGGGGCGGAACGGCCGCCGGGGCTGCAGAAGTCACGTCGCACAGAGTAGGCGGTCACCCTGACAACGGACGAAACGGCACGGGCTCGCCCCGCTCGGGGACATGCCGTTCCCCGGCGGAAGTCCCCCACGGCCGGGCAACGGTTGAGCACATCAGACCGCAAAAGCGAACATGATGGCCATATTGCAGCCAAGAAGGATGAAAGCGGTCGGAAGTTGTGCCTTGATGGGGCCGTACTGGTCCTTGAGCTCCAGGAGCGCGGCGGGGACGATGTTGTAGTTGGCCGCCATGGGCGTCACAAGCGTGCCGCAGAACCCTGCGAGCATGCCGACGGCGAGAACGGCGGCGGGGTCACCGTGCGCCTGTTCCACCAGCACCGGCCAGCCGACGGCGGCGGTCATCACGGGGAAGGCGGCGAAGGCGTTGCCCATGATGCCGGTGAACAGGAACATCCCGGCGCAGTAGGCGACGACGGCGAGGAGGACGGAACCCTCCGGCAGGACCGATGTGGTGATCCGGCGGACCTGGTCCCCGACACCGGCCACCGAGAAGATGGCGCCGAGCGTGGCGAGCAGCTGCGGCAGGAGCATGGCCCAGCCCATCGACTCCAGCATCGAGCGCCCGGCGTGCAGGGGGACCGTCACGCGCCTCTCCCGCAGCATCGCCATGCCGACGGCGAGCGCGACGAGCGAGCCGATGCCGAGCCCGAGAACGGTCTCGCTGCCCTTCTGGAGGACCGGTTCACCACCGGCGGAGAGCCTCTTGACGCCGACCGCGCAGATCAGCGCGACCACGGGGATGGCCAGCGCGGGCACGAAGAGCCGGGACCCGAACCGCTCGGCGCTCGCCGCCCGCTGCCCGGGCGTGGCGGTACGGGCCGCGCCGCGCCCGGTGAAGCCGAAGCCCGCCAGGCAGACCATGACGAGGACGGCGGCGCCCAGCGGTTCGGGGGGAGCGCTCTTGCGCACCACCCACGTGCTGTAGACGAAGCCCAGGCCGAGCAGGCCCCAGAACACGGCCGTGCCGAGGCGCTTGGGGTTGGTGCGGTCGGCGGCCATCTGGGCGGCCATCACCAGGAAGAGGCCGCCGACGAGCCAGAAGAACCACTCCGCCTTGATCATTCGGCCGCACCGCCCGGGACGGCCGGGGCGGGCGCCGCCTGCTGCGCCGCACGCTCCAGGGTGCGGTCCAGGCGCAGCAGCCGGCAGCCGTGGACGAGCAGGGCGCACAGGGCGGTCGGGACGGCCCAGAGCGCGAGGTGCAGTGGTTCCAGGTGAGTGTGGTACGTCGTGTTGACGAAACCGGTGATCAGGAGGATCGAGCCGACAGCCAGGAAGACGTCCTCCCCGAAGAAGAAGCCGACGTTGTCGGCGCTGGCGGCGAAGGAGCGCAGTTTCTCGCGCGCCTTGTCGCTCAGCGGCCCGTGGCCGCGTTCGGCGGCGCCCTCGGCCATCGGGGCGGCGAGCGGGCGTACGGTCTGGGCGTGCCCGAACACGCCGTTGAGCCCGAGGGCCGCCGTGACCTGGCGCAGCAGGAGGTAGCAGGCGAGGAAGCGGCCGGCGGTGAGCCTGCCGAAGCGGGTGATGAGGGTGCGGGCCTGCTCCTGGAGCCCGTAGCGCTCCAGGAGGCCGATGACCGGGAGGGTGATGGCGAAGATGGTCACCGCGCGGCTGGAGGCGAAGCCGGTGCCGAAGGCGGCGAGGACCTCCCGCGGCGACAGCCCGCCCAGCAGGCCGGTGACGATGCCCGCCACGCCGACCACCAGCAGGGGGTTGCGCCTGGTGGCGAAGCCTGCCACCACCACGAGGACGCCCAGGAGTACGAGCATGCGTCCGCCTTCCGCATTCCCGGACCTCACTCGATGAGGTGAGGCGACTGGCGAGGAGGCTAAGATATTGTTCAACAATCCTCAATAGGCAATGCTGAAACAGTGATTCCCGCCAGCCGTACCGCCACCGCCCCCACGGGAGACGCCATGGCCCGGTCCACCGCTCAGCGCGTCGCCGCGGCGCTGCGCGAGCGCATCGAGGGCGGTGGGCTGCCGCCCGGCACGCAGCTGTCGGAGGAGGCCCTGGGCCGAGAGCTGGGGGTGTCGCGCAACACGCTGCGCGAGGCCTTCCGGCTGCTGGTGCACGAGAGCCTCGTGGTGCACGTGCTTAACCGCGGGGTGTTCGTCAGGGTCCTGGCGCCCGAGGACGTCACGGACATCTACCGGGTACGCGAGGCCCTGGAGACCGCGGGCGTACGCGCCGCCGCCGGGGCACCGGCCGCGCTGCTGGAGCCCGTCGCGGCGGCGGTCGCGGAGGCCGAACGGGCCGCGGCCGCCGGCGACTGGCGTGCGGTGGGCTCGGCGGACCTGCACTTCCACCGGGCGCTCGCCGCGCTGGCCGGGAGCGGGCGCATCGACGCCGCGATGGACCGGCTGCTGGCCGAACTGCGGCTGGCCTTCCACGAGATGCCCTCGCCACGCCGCTTCCACGAGCCGTTCGTGGCCCGCAACCGGGCCCTGGCGACACTGCTCGCGAGCGGCGACCACGGGCGGGCCGAGGCGGAACTGACCACCTATCTGGATGACGCCCGCCGGCTCATCCTCGGCACGATGCGGGAGGCTGACCGATGACGGAACACCCGGTGACGGTGCCCGTGCTCGACCTCAACGCCGACCTCGGCGAGGGCTTCGGACGCTGGCACCTGACGGACGACGACGCCCTGCTGTCGGCCGTCACCAGCGCGAATGTCGCCTGCGGCTTCCACGCGGGCGACCCGTCCATCATGCGATGGGTGTGCGAGCGCGCCGCCGCGCGCGGTGTGCGCATCGGCGCGCAGGTCTCCTACCGGGACCTGGCCGGCTTCGGGCGGCGCGCCATGGACGTGCCTCCCGACGAGCTGGCCGACGAGATCACCTATCAGATCGGCGCGTTGCGCGCGTTCGCGCAGGCCGCCGGTTCGGATGTGTCGTACGTCAAGCCGCACGGCGCGCTCTACAACCGTGTGGTCACCGACGCCGAGCAGGCGGCGGCCGTGGTCTCCGGCGTGCTGCGGGCGGGCGGCCCGCTGCCCGTCCTGGGGCTGCCCGGCTCGCGGCTGCACGAGGCGGCCGGGCGGGCCGGGCTGCCGGTCGTGGCCGAGGCGTTCGCGGACCGCGCGTACACCGCGCTCGGGGCGCTGGTGCCGCGCCGGCAGCCGGGGGCCGTGATCCTCGACGCGGACGCCGTCATCGCCCGCTCCGTGCGGCTGGCCCGCGAGGGCGCGGTCACGGCCCTCACCGGTGAGGAGGTCGCCGTCCGCGCCCGCTCGCTGTGCGTGCACGGCGACACGCCCGGGGCCGCGTTGCTCGCGCGGCGCGTACGGGAAGGGCTGGAGGCCGCGGGCGTCCGCGTCGAGGCATTCGTATGACCGGCCCCGGGCAGGCCCGGCCCACCGCGCCGCCGCGGGTGCTCCCCGTCGGCCGGCACGCACTGCTGGTGGAGGTCGCCACGGCCCAGGAGGCCCAGGCCCTGCACGCCGAACTGCTGCGCAGGCGCGCCGCCGGCGCCCTGCCGCCCGTACGCGAGATCGTGCCGGCCGCCCGTACCGTACTGCTGGACGGCCTGGACGAGCCGGGCGCGCTGGCCGCCGACCTGGCGCACTGGGAGGTGCCGCCGCTGCCCGCCGCCGACGCCGCGCCGGTCGTGCTGAGCGTCCGTTACGACGGCCCGGACCTGGCGCGTGTCGCGGCGCTGTGGGGGGTGACCGAGGGAGAGGTCGCGCGCGTCCACTCCGGCACCGAATTCCGCGTCGCCTTCTGCGGCTTCGCGCCCGGCTTCGGCTATTTGACGGGCCTGCCGGACCGGCTGCACGTGCCGCGCCGGGCCACGCCGCGCACCTCCGTCCCCGCCGGCTCGGTCGGCCTGGCCGGCCCGTACACCGGCGTCTACCCGCGCTCCTCCCCCGGCGGCTGGCAGCTGATCGGCCGCACGGACGCGGTGCTGTGGGATCCGGGGCGCGAGCCCGCGGCCCTGCTCGCGCCCGGTACCCGGGTGCGCTTCGAGGAGCGCGCGTGAACGCCCTGACGGTCGTGCGGGCCGGGGCGCTGACGACCGTGCAGGACCTGGGCCGGCCCGGCCACGCGCACCTGGGCGTGCCGCGGTCGGGCGCCCTGGACCAGCCGGCGCACCGGCTCGCCAACGCCCTGGTGGGCAATCCGGCGGAGTGCGCCACGCTGGAGACCACGCTCAACGGCTGCGCCGTGCGGACCGGTCCGGCCGTGACCGTGGCCGTGACGGGGGCGCCCTGTGCGGTGCGGGCCGACGGCCGGCCCGTGGCGTGGGGCGCGGCGGTGCGGCTTCCCGCGGGGGCGGTCCTGGACGTGGGCGCGGCCGGTGCGGGGGTGCGCAGCTACGTCGCCTTCGCGGGCGGCGTCGCGGTGCCGCCGGTGCTGGGGAGCCGCTCCCGGGACCTGCTCTCCGGCCTCGGGCCGGAGCCGCTGGCCGACGGTGCGCGGCTGCCCCTCGGTGCCCCCTGCGGGCCGTCCGCCGGTGCCGACGCGGTGCCGTGGCCGGGGCCGCCCGCCCGCGAGCTCGTCCTGCCGGTCGTCGCCGGGCCGCGGGACGACTGGTTCGCCCCCGAGGCCCTGCGCACCCTGGCGGGCCGTGGCTTCTCCGTCTCCGCGGCGAGCAACCGCATCGCCCTGCGAACCGAGGGCCCCGCCCTGGCCAGGTCCCGTGCCGGTGAACTGCCCAGCGAGGGCATGGTGCTGGGTGCCGTCCAGGTCCCCCCGGACGGCCACCCGGTCGTCTTCCTCGCCGACCACCCCACGACCGGCGGCTACCCCGTCATCGGCGTGGTGCCCGAACCGGCCCTGGCCGCCGCGGCGCAGGCGCTGCCGGGCACCGTCGTGCGGTTCGTCCCGGTACGGGCGTGATCGGGTGCCGGAGGGGCACGGGCCGGCTGCCGTGCCGCTCACACGGCCACCTCGTGTGCCGCCCTCTCCTCCAGCACCTCCCGGTAGTGGCCCAGCAGGCTGTCGCCGACCGCCGCCCAGGTACGGGCGAGGACGGAGGCCCGGCCGGCGCGGCCGTACGCGGTGCGGGTGCGGCGGGCGGCCTCCAGGGTGAGGACCGCGTCGCGCAGGGCCCCGGCGTCATGAGGGCGGACGAGGAGGCCGGTGCGGGCGTGATCGACAATGTCGAGGGGGCCGCCGACGGCGGGGGCGATGACGGGGACGCCGCTGGCCTGGGCCTCCTGCAGGGTCTGGCAGAAGGTCTCCTGGGGGCCGGGGTGGACGAAGACGTCCAGTGAGGCGAAGATCCGGGCGAGTTCGTCGCCGGTGCGGGTGCCGAGGAAACGCGCACCCGGCAGGGCGGTGCGCAGGCGGGCCGCGTGCGGGCCGTCGCCGGTGACGACGAGGCGGACGCCGGGCACGCCGCACAGGGGCGCCAGTAAGTCGACGCGTTTCTCCCGCGCGAGACGGCCGACGTAGCCGACGAGCAGCTCGCCGCCGGGGGCGAGCGCGCGGCGCAGGTCCACGTCGCGACGGGCCGGGTGGAAGCGCTCGGAGTCCACGCCGCGCGGCCAGAGCCGCACGCGGGGCACCCCGTGGGCGGCGAGGTCGTGGACGGCCGCCGCGGAGGGCGCGAGCGTGCGGTCGGCGGCGCTGTGGACGGTGCTGATGCGGCGCCAGGCCATGCCCTCGCCCATGCCGAGGTAGGTACGGGCGTAGCCGCCGAAATCGGTCTGGTAGACGGCGACGGCGGGCACGCCGAGCCGTGCGGCGGCCGTCATGCCCCGGGCGCCCAGGACGAAGGGGCTCGCGAGGTGGACGACGTCCGGCCGGTGCGCGCCGAGCGCGGCGGCCAGTCGCCGGCTGGGCAGCGCGACGCGGATCTGCGGATAGCCGGGCAGCGGCACCGACGGCACGCGCACGACGGCACAGGGCCCGGCCGCAAGCGGTCCGGCGCCGGAGCCCGGACGCCCGGCCGGTGCCACCACGAGCGGTTCGTGGCCGCTCGAAGCGAGGTGCCGGGCGGTCTGCCAGGCGCAGTGCGCGACGCCGTTGACGTCGGGCGGAAACGATTCGGTGACGATGACGACTCGCATACGGATGGTCTCGGCACCGGGTGCGTTGCGCCGGCCACGTGGATCTTTCCGCCCGGGGAACGTCCCGTGAGCGTCAGTCCACGCCGCGGATGATGTGGGGCTCCGCCTCGTCCTCGTCGCCTGCCGGGTGATGGCCGGGGTGCTCGTCCGGTGCCGTGCGGCGCGCCCGTACGGCGTGCTCCGGGGCTCCGGTGGTGTTCCCGTCGCGGTTCTCCCGCCTCCTGGGCTCTTCCATGACGCGTCTCCCCCTAGGGGTGCGGTTCCTGACCTTGAAGACTTCCCCGTTCGGAGGGTTGATATGCCGCGTCTTCGGACCAGGTGTCACTTCCTACCGCCAACAGGGTTAATTAACGGGCAATTGGGTTAAAATGCAACCAGGTCCGAACCGACACGGAAAGAAGGTGGCTGATGTGACCGCCCCTACGTCGCCCCGGATCGACCAGCACCCGGACATCATGGCGCTCCGCGCCCACTCCGAGGAGACGACGGCGACCCCCGCCGCCCAGGCCGTCGAGGCATTCGCGATCCTCTGTGGCGTCTATTTGGCGGCCTCACCATGGATTGCAGGCTTCAACGGCTCCACCACCCTGGCCATCAATAACCTGATCTGCGGCATTGCCTTCGCTTGCCTGGTCGGCGGTTTTGGGCCCGCCTACGAGCGGACGCACTCCATGAGCTGGGCCGCCCTGGTCCTGGCCGCCTGGACGATCGCGGCCCCGTGGATCGTCGCGGGCCACGCGTTCGCCACGCGGGCCGGCGTGAGCAACGTCGTCGTCGGGGTCCTGGCGTGCCTGACCGCCCTGGCTCTGGCAGGACTAGGCGTCAGCAGGGCACGACGCCTGTGACACCACGCGTACGGCCGAGCCCCGCCGCCCGCGGTCCGGGCGGCGGGGCCACCGCGCGCCTACCGGCTATTCGGGCTGCTGCAACGGGGCCCTGAGCGCGGGGTTGCGGCCGGTACCGGGCGGCTGGGCGGGGATGGTGGCGCCCTGCTGATCCGCGGTGCCGCCGGTGGTGAGCGCACGCCGCGCCCGCTTGCGCAGCTCCGTGTCCATGTCCCGGCGGATTCGTCGGATCATCTCATCCATGTCAGGCATGCGGGCGACGGTAGAACCCGCGCGGCGGCAAAGCGGTGCAGGCCAGGAGGGATTCACCCGCTCGGATGAATACTCAGGTGATCTTCCGGAGTCATGGCTTCGCCGGACGGGAAGTGGCAATGCTCCCCTCCCCCATTCGGCCCACATGACCCCAAGAGGTGCCAGGCATGACGACCGTACGCGCAGCCGCGCGTGAGCTGTTGCGGTCCCACGGAGCGACGACGGTGTTCGGCAACCCCGGCTCCACCGAGCTCCCCTTCCTCCAGGACTTCCCCGCCGACTTCCGGTACGTGCTCGGCCTGCAGGAGGCCGTGGTCGTGGGAACGGCCGACGGATACGCCCAGGCCACCGGCACCACGCCCCTGGTCAACCTGCACACCGCGCCCGGCCTGGGCAACGCCATGGGCGCCCTCGTCACGGCGGCGGCCAACCACACGCCGATGGTGGTGACGGCGGGGCAGCAGGTGCGGGCCATGATGACCATGGAGGCGATGCTGACGAACGCCGACGCCACCCTCCTGCCGCGACCGGCCGTGAAGTGGGCGTACGAGCCACCGCGCCCCCAGGACGTGCCCGCCGCGCTCGCCCGGGCCTTCCACATCGCCGGGACCGCGCCGCGCGGCCCGGTGTTCCTCTCGCTTCCGATGGACGACTTCGACGTGGAGCTGGACGCGGCCGAGGAGCGCGCCGCCCGGCACGCCGCGGCCCGCCGGGTCGGCGACCTGACCTCGGCGCACACCCCGGCCGTCGAAGCGCTCGCCCGCCGGCTGTCGGCGGCGGCGAATCCCGTGCTGGTGACGGGCGGTTCGGTGGACGCGGAGGGCGCCTGGGACGCGGCCGTGGCGCTCGCCGAGCGCCGGGGGCTGCCGGTGTGGGCCTCCCCCATCGAGGGCCGGGTGGGCTTCCCGGAGAACCATCGCCTCTACCGGGGCGTGCTGCCTCCGGCCATCGGTCCGCTGGCCCGGACCCTGGCCGGGCACGATCTGGTGCTGGTGGCCGGCGCCCCCGTCTTCCGCTACTACCCCTACGTCCCGGGCCCGTTGCTGCCCGAGGGCGCCGAACTGGTGCTGCTCACCAGCGACCCCGCGGAGGCCGCGCGCGCACCCGTGGGTGACGCGCTGGTGGCGGGGCTGCGGCCCACGCTGGAGCTGCTCACCGAGCTCGTGGAAAAGCGCGGCGACTCCCCCGCGCCGACGCCCCGGCAGAGCGCGGCCGAGGTGCCGGAGGCCGACGGCGAACCGATGTCGGCGTCCATCGCGCTGGCCGCCGTCGCGAGCGGGGCCCCCGCCGACACGGTGTGGGTCAACGAATCGCCCTCCAACATCCAGGCGTTCCGCGACCACGTGCGCATCGACCGGCCCGGCTCGTTCCTGATGACCACCGGCGGCGGCCTGGGCTTCGGCCTCGCGGCGGCCGTGGGCGCCCAGCTCGGCCGCCCGGAGCGGCCGGTGGTGGCGGTGGTGGGCGACGGCTCGGCGCAGTACGCGATCACCGCGCTGTGGACGGCCGCCGCCTACCGGGTGCCGGTGACCTTCGTCATCCCCGCGAATCGCGAGTACGCGATCCTCAAGTGGTTCGGCCGCTTCGAGAACACCCCCGGGGTGCCCGGCCTGGACGTCCCCGGCCTCGACCTGTGTGCGCTCGCCCGGGGCTACGGGGTACCCGCGCACCGCGCCACCGACCCGGCGCACCTGGCCGAGCTGGTCGCCACCGCCACGACCAGCCCGGACGGCCCGGTACTGATCGAGGCCCCGGTCACGACCGTACCCCCCACTCTCTGACTCCTCTCCCCTGTCTTTCTCCCGCACGGTGCCCGGCGCCGTGCGGTCACCCCCTGACGCCCTCTTCCGGACCCCCACCGCATGGAGCTGCCCATGACCGTCACCTTCGAGAGCGCGCTGCTCGCGGCGCTGGCCGAAGGCCTGCCTCCGGACGCCGTCCTCACCGACGAGGCCGAACTCGCCCTGCACAGCCATGACTCGGCCCCCTTCAGCGAGGCGGGCCAGCCGACCGTGGTCGTCCGCCCCGGGAGCGTGGAGCAGGTGCAGCACGTGCTGCGCACAGCCCGCGCGCAGGGCGTGCCCGTGGTGCCGCAGGGCGCCCGCACCGGGCTCACCGGCGCCGCGAACGCGGTGGAGGGCTGCGTGGTGCTGTCCATGGTGCGGATGAACCGCATCCTGGAGATCGACACGGCGAACCGCCTGGTGCGCTGCGAGCCCGGCGTGATCACCGCGGACCTCGCGGCGGCCGTCGCCGGTGAGGGGCTGTGCTATCCGCCCGACCCCGCGTCGTGGGAAACCTGCACGATCGGCGGCAACATCGCCACCGGCGCGGGCGGGCTGTGCTGTGTGAAGTACGGGGTCACCGCCGACTACGTCCTCGGCCTGACGGTCGTCCTGGCGGACGGCGAGGTGCTGCGCGTCGGGCGGGACACCGTCAAGGGCGTCGCCGGCTACGACCTGACCCGGCTGTTCGTCGGGTCCGAGGGGACCTTGGGCGTCGTCGTCGAGGCGACGCTGGCGCTGCGCCCGCCGCGCCCGCCGGAGCTGGCGCTGCTGGCCCGCTTCGCGTCCACCGCGGACGCCGGTGCGGCCGTGGGGGCGATCATCCGGGAGGGCCATGTGCCGTCCGCGCTGGAGCTGCTGGACCCTACGACGACCGAGGCCGTCGCGACGCTGGGGCACCCGCTGCTGGCCACGGGCGCCGCGGATGCCCAGGGCTCGGTCGCCACGCTGATCGTGGCGAGCGACGCCCCCGACGCGGCGGCCCGCGTGCGGGAGATGGCCGCGCTGTGCGAGGGCGCGAAGGCGCTGTCCGTGGCGGTCGCCGACGACCAGGAGCGGACGCGGCAGGTGCTGCGGGCGCGGCGGATGGTGATGCCCGCGCTCGCATCCCGGGCCCAGGAGATGCCGGGCGAGGTGACGGCGTTCATCGAGGACGTGGCCGTGCCCCGCGACCGGCTGGCCGCGCTCGTCGGGCGGATCGAGGAGATCGCCGAGGAGTACGGGCTCTACATCGCCACGGTCGGGCACGCCGGTGACGGCAACCTCCACCCGACGGTGGTCTTCGACCGCTCCGATCCCTCGGCCGTGCGGCGGGCGAAGGAGGCCTACGACGCCATCATGGCGGCCGGCCTGGAGCTGGGCGGCACCATCACCGGCGAGCACGGCGTGGGCACGCTCAAGCGCGACTGGCTGGTCCGGGAGCTGTCACCGCGCAACCTGCGGTTGCAACGGGAGATCAAGCGGCTGCTGGATCCTCAGGGCCTGCTCAACCCCGGGAAGGTGCTGGCATGAGCTCGACGAGCGAGACCTTCGGCGGCAGCACCGGAACGCTCACCGGTGCGGCGGACGGCCCGGCGCTGCCCACCGCGTCCAGGAGCGAGAACCTGCGGCTGACCCTGGGCTACTTCCTGCCCAACTACCTCAGGGGCGTTTTCCGCTCCCGCCCTCAGGTCGCCCGTCTGGTGGCGGCGCTGGACCCCAACCGGCGCGGCATGGAGCTGATGCAGGGCCTGCGCAGGCGGCACGGCCGCGGACCGGTCGTGGTGCGCGGCACGTCCGGGCCCACGCTGCTCGTCCTCGACGCCGAGGACGCCCGGCAGGTCCTGGCGGGGCCCATCGAGGTGTACGCCGTCGACACCTGGGAGAAGGTGAGCGGCTTCGCGGCCGTGCAGCCCGAGGCGCTGGTCGCCTCGCACGGCCGGCAGCGCACCGCGCGCCGGGCGTTCAACGACGCGGTGCTGGACGCGGGGTGTCCTGTGCACCGGCTCGCGGGCCACTTCCTGCGGGTCGTGGGCGAGGAGTCGCGGGCGCTGCTGGGGCCGCGGGCGGCGGGCGGCCTGTCGGCGGAGCAGGTGCGCGAGCGGATCGAGCGCATGGGGCGGCGCTGCTTCCTGGGCGAGGCGGCGGCCGAGGACGCGGAGTTCTCCCGGCTGCTGGGCGAGCTGCTGGCGGAGGCCAACTGGATGGGGGCGCGGCGCTGGCGGGCGGGCCGGACCCGGCGCGTCCGGCGCCGGATGATGCAGCGTCAGGCGCGGTATCTGTGCGACGCCGACCCGCGCAGCCTGACCGGGCTGTTCCGCACGGCGCCCCGAAGCCCGGAGACGGCCCCCGAGGGGCAGGTCGCCCACTGGTTCATGGCGCTGGGGGTGGTGAACGCCGCGGTGGTGCAGACGCTGGCCGTGCTGGCCACGCATCCGCTCCAGTACCGGCGGGCCGCCGATGAGGTACGGGCGGCGGATCTGCGCAACGGCGCCCATACGGTGGCGGGGTTCGAGGACATGCCGTACCTGCGCGCCTGTGTCCAGGACGCCGCACGGCTGTGGCCGCCGGTGCCGAGCCTGATGCGGCGCACCACGGCGGAGACCCGCTGGCGGGCGAGGGTGGCACCGGGCGGGATGAATGTGCTGGTGCCCGCCGGTTTCCTCGCCCGGGACGGGGAGCGCATCGACTACGCGCACCGGTTCGCGCCCGAGAAGTGGCTGGACGGCACCGCGGAGCGGGACTGGGCCGTCAGCCCGTTCAGCCGGGGCGAGGCGCAGTGCAGCGGCATGGAGCTGGGGCTGCTGCTGGCCACCGGGTTCGTCGCGGAGTTCCTGCGCGGCGGGGACCTGGCGGTGGCCGGGGTGCGGCTGAGCCCGCAGCAGCCGCTGCCGCTCACCTTCGACACGACCCGGCTGCGCATCGGCTACCGCGCCCACCGGTCGCCGGAGGGCACATGAGTACCGACAGCGGCACCCGCGCCGGGACCGCCGGCCCGGACGTGGCCGCCCTCGCGGCCGTGGCCCGCACGCTGGGCGAGGTGGCGGGAGAGATCCGTGAGGCGGGCCGGGCGCTGACCGCCGTGGCCACCGACCCGGCGCTGACGGCCTCGCTGGGCCGCTCGCCGCGCAGCGGGCTGCGGGCGGTCCGCGCCCTGGCCCGGGCCCTCACCTCGCCGGCGGGGCTGGGCTACGCGCCGGACGGCGGGACGCTGGGCCGGGCCGCCTGGCTGGGCGGGGTCCTCGCCGGCCGGGAGTCCCTGGCCGTCGCGGTGGCGGTGACCTCGCTCAAGCTGCGGATTCGGCTGTGCTCGGTGCGGCACCCGGAGTTCGCCGAGGAGGGGCCGGTACGGCGGCTGCTGGCCGCGATCGAGGCGGACCGGCAGACGCGGGCGCTGCGGATCCTGCGGGAGAGCGTGCGGGCCGAGGGCGCGGAACGGGCCCTGGCCCGGCTCGCGCCGTCGCTGACCGAGGTGATGGCCTGGAACGCGCTGGTGGACGAGAACCCGTTCAACGACGCGGCGGCCTGGCACATCGTCATGGGCACCCGGGCCGACGGCGATCCGCTGCTGGGCACCTCCATCGGCGCGTGGGCCCGCTGGGACCGGGGCCCGGGCCGGGCGGAGACCGAGCCCCCGGACCCGGAGCTCCTGGCCCGGCTGGACCACGGCGGCGGCATCGCCGCGCACCTGCGCAACGTGACGGTCCTCGGCAACGACGGCCGGATGCTGATCCAGCGCGTGACGGGGCCGGACGGCGTCACCCGCCATGTGGTGCTGCTGCCCGGTATGGCCTTCGGCCGCCCGCGCAACGCCACCCCGCAGGACCTCGTCGGCGCGGTCACCGCCGTGGGCCGCAACGACACCCCGTACACCCGGGCCGTCCGCAAGGCCCTCGCCCACGCCGTCCCCGAGGGGGCGCAGGTCGCGCTCATCGGGCACAGCCTGGGCGGCATCACGGCCATGAGCCTCGCCGAGCTGCCCGAGGTCAACCGCCGGTGGCGGCTCACGCACGTCGTGGCCGTCGGCTCGCCGATCGACTTCAAGCGGCCCCGCGACCCCGCGACCCGCGTCGTGAGCCTCGTCAACGAGCACGACGTGGTGCCCAACCTGGAGGGCCGCAGCCCCGTCTCCGTCTTCCCGGTGCCCGCGGACTGGCTGGAGATCACCTGGGTGGACTCCTCGCACGACTTCCCGCAGTGCCACAACGCGGGGGTGTACGCGCAGAGCCTCGACGAGGTGGTCCCCGAGGCCCGCGACCGGGTGGACGCCCTGCTGGAGCCGTACCGGGGCCAAGTGGAGGAGACCGTCGTCCTGCGGCTCCACGACCGCTGAACCGCCCTTTCCCCTACCTCTGGAGAGCGATAGATGACCCCGGTACCCCGGCCCCGGCGCGAGTGGCACTCGCTGCCCTTCCCCCTGGCGCTCTGGGAGATCAGACGACAGCGGGAGCTGCTGCGCGCCCACAATCTGCACGACACCTACGGCGCCGGCGGCGAGCGCCCCCGCGGGCCCGGCCCCCACCTGCTGCCCCACCGCAGCTACGACGGCTCGGGCTACGACCCGCACGACGCCGACATGGGCCGGGCGGGCACCCGCTTCGACCGCAACTGCGCGCTGCCGCAGACCTTCCCCGAGCCCGAGGACAAGGGCCTGTTCACCCCCAGTCCGCGCGAGGTCAGCCGGCAGCTGCTGGCCCGCACCTCGGGCTTCCGTCCGGCGCCCACGCTCAATCTGCTGGCCGCGGCGTGGATCCAGTTCCAGAACCACGGCTGGTTCAGCCACGGCGAGAACAAGACCGAGCGGCCCCTGCAGGTGCCGGTCGCCGGGGACGACGACTGGCCGCAGTGCCCCATGCTCGTCCGCCGCTCCCGCCCCGACCCCACCGCTCACACCGGCCCCGGCCGGCCGCCGACGTACGAGAACACGGTCACCCACTGGTGGGACGGCTCGCAGGTCTACGGCTCGGACGAGGAGCAGTGCCGGGCGCTGCGCACGGGCGAGGGCGGCAAACTGGCGCTCGTGGCCGGCAGGCTGCCGGACGAGCCACGGGCCGGGCTGTCCGGCATCGACGCCACGGGCTTCAACGACAACTACTGGGTCGGGCTGTCGCTGCTGCACACGCTCTTCGCCAAGGAGCACAACGCGATCTGCGACCGCATCGCCTCGGTCCACCCCACCTGGAGCGACGAACGGCTCTTCCAGACGGCCCGGTTGGTCAACGCCGCCGTCATGGCGAAGATCCATACGGTGGAGTGGACGCCGGCCGTCATCGACCAGCCGGTGACGCGGGCGGCGATGCACCTCAACTGGTACGGCGTGCTCCCCGCCCGGCTGCGCCGCCGGGTGCGGCGCTTCGGCAGGGGCGAGGCCCTCTTCGGCATCCTCGGCTCCCCCACCGGGCACCACCGCGCCCCGTACTCGATGACCGAGGAGTTCGTCACCTCCTACCGGCTGCACCCGCTGGTCCGCGACGAGTACGAGATCCGTTCGCACCGCACGGGCGAGCTGATCGACGTCACCGGCTTCGAGCCGCTGCAGGCGCTGGCCACCCGCAAGGCGGTGGACCACTGGGGCCTGTCCGACCTGCTGTACTCCTTCGGCACCATGCACCCCGGCGCCATCACCCTGCACAACCACCCCGACTGCCTGCGGGATCTTGCCCGGGTGTCCGGGGAGCGCGTCGACGTCGGCACGGTCGACATCCTGCGCGACCGCGAGCGCGGCGTGCCCCGCTACACCGCCTTCCGGGCGGCCCTGCACCGGCCGCCGGTGCACAGCTTCGAGGAGCTGACCGGCGGCGACGCCGCTCTGGCCGCGGAGCTGCGGGAGGTCTACGACGGCCGCCTGGAGCGCGTGGACACGATGGTCGGCATGTACGCCGAACCCAGGCCGCGCGGCTTCGCCTTCAGCGACACGGCGTTCCGGGTGTTCGTGCTGATGGCGTCCCGGCGGCTGAAGAGCGACCGCTTCTTCACCGCCGACTACCGGCCGGAGATCTACACCGCGGAGGGCCTGGAGTGGATCGACCGCACGAGCATGCGCGACGTCCTGCTGCGCCATCATCCGGAGCTCGCTCCCGCGCTGGAGGGTGCGCGCAACGCGTTCGCCCCCTGGACGGGGGTGCGGTGACGGGCCGGGTCGGGGCCGCCGGTCAGGCGGCCTGGTCGGGGTCGGTACGGGAGCGGGCGGGCCGGCTGCGCGAGCAGGCCGGGCGGCTGCGCGCGGCTGCCGAGGCGGTGTCGGCGGTCGACGCGGAGGGCACGGCGCTGCGGCGGCAGATCCTGGCGCACGCCGACCGGGCGGAGCACGCCGCCCGGGCGCTGGAGCGGGCGGCCGACGTGCTCCTCGGCCATGAGGCCGTGCTCGCGGTGCTCGCGCGCAGGCGGCGGGAGGCGGGCGGCGCCTTTCAGCGGTGACCGGGTGAGGGGCCGCGGCGAGGCCCGGGCCGGGGGCGTGCGCGCTCCCCGGCCGGCGCGCGTCACCGGCTCGTGAGCTGCCCCTCAGCCGTGGCGTACCAGCGGTCGCCGCGCAGCTCCGCCAGGCCGTGGCCCGCGAGGCCGTTGACGTGCTTGAGGATCGTGCGCGCCTGGTAGCCCACCGCCGCGCACAGCTCGTCGACGGATGCCCCGCCGTCACCGAGGGCCCTCAGCCCGTCGAACGTACGGGTCTCGTGGCGGCCGAGGCCGGGGGCCGGCCCCGGTTCCGGCCGGGAGTCCGGGCGCGGCTCCGGCCGCGCCGCGGAGGGGCTGGTCGAACCCACCGGGCGTGGGGTGCGGTTGACCCTGCGGTGTCGGCGGCCCTTCTGGCGCTTGCTCATGGCTGAACCACTGCTCCGTCCTGCGTCGTCGGTCCTGCGGTGCCGGTGCGTCAACCCGCCGTGACACCGGCCGGTTACGACACTTCCACGAAGTGTGCGCGACATCACCCACCGTGACTCCGGATGGCGGTCCGCGGCCGGCGGGCGGCCGCGCCGTACTGCGCCGGTGCGCCACCCGGTGCACGATGAGAACATGCTGCTCGCCGAGGTCGCACGGGTGTCCACGGAGGTCGCGGCGACGAGCTCGCGGTCGAAGAAGACCGCGCTGCTGGCCGGGCTCTTCAAGGACGCCGAGCCGGACGAGGCGCCGGTCGCCATCCCGTATCTGGCGGGCCGGCTGCCGCAGCGCAGGATCGGCGTCGGCTGGAGCACCCTGCGCGACGTCCCCGCCCCGGCCGCCGAGCCGTCCCTGACCGTACGGGAGGTGGACCGGGCGCTCGGGCGGATCGCGGCCGTGGCCGGGCCGGGCGCGCAGGCCGAACGCAAGCGGCTGGTCGGCGTGTTGCTGGCCGCCGCCACGGCCGAGGAGCAGCACTTCCTGCTGCGCCTGATCGGGGGCGAGCTGCGGCAGGGCGCCCTGGACGCGCTGGCCGTGGAGGGGCTGGCGGCCGCCGCGGGGGCGGCGCCGGAGGAGGTGCGGCGAGCGGTGATGCTGGGCGGCTCGCTGGGTGCGGTGGCGCGGGCGCTGCTGGCCGGAGGGCCGGGGGCGCTGGCGGAGTTCAGGTTGCAGGTGGGGCGGCCGGTGCTGCCGATGCTGGCGCACAGCGCCAAGGACGTCGACGAGGCACTGGACCGGCTGGGCCCCTGCGCGGTGGAGGAGAAGCTGGACGGCATCCGCGTGCAGGTGCACCGGGACGGTGACGACGTGCGGGTCTACACCCGGACCCTGGACGAGATCACCGGGCGGCTGCCGGAACTGGCCCCGGCGGCGCTGGCGTTGCCGGTGAGCTCGGCCGTGCTGGACGGCGAGGTCATCGCCCTGGACGCGGCGGAGCGGCCGCACCCCTTCCAGGACATCGCCGGGCGGGTCGGCTCCCGGCTCGACGTGGCGGCCGCGGGTGCGGCCCTGCCGCTGTCCCCGGTCTTCTTCGACGTGCTGGCCGTGGACGGCCGTGAGCTGCTGGGGCTGCCCACCGCCGAGCGCCACGCGGTGCTGGCGCAGGTGGTGCCCGAGCCGTTGCGGGTACGGCGGCTGGTGGTGGCGGATCCGTCGGACGAGCGGTCCCGGGCGGCGGCGCGGGAGTTCTCGGCGCAGGTGCTGCGGCGTGGCCACGAGGGGGTGATGGTCAAGGCGCTGGACGCCGCGTACACCGCGGGCAGGCGGGGCACGTCGTGGCTGAAGGTGAAGCCGGTGCACACCCTCGACCTGGTGGTGCTGGCCGCCGAGTGGGGGCACGGGCGGCGCCGCGGCAGGCTGTCCAACCTGCACCTGGGGGCGCGGCGGCCGGACGGCTCGTTCGCGATGCTCGGCAAGACGTTCAAGGGCATGACGGACGTGATGCTGGCGTGGCAGACCGAGCGGCTGCGGTCGCTGGCGCTGAGCGACGACGGACTCGTGGTGACCGTGCGGCCGGAGCTGGTGGTGGAGATCGCCTTCGACGGCCTCCAGCGGTCCTCCCGGTACCCGGCGGGGGTGACGCTGCGGTTCGCACGCGTGGTGCGGTACCGGGAGGACAAGCGGGCGGAGGAGGCCGACACGGTGGAGACGGTGCTGGCGCTGGGCCGGGGCTCCGCCCCGGACCCTGGTCCCCAAGCGCCGGACGGGCCGGATTTCAGCGGTTGACGTCCGCCGGGCAGAGGCGGCGCGGCTTCTTGTCCCCCTTGAGCTTCGCGTCGGCGCAACCGCCCGGCAGCCCGTCGTACGCCTTCGTGCCGAAGTTGGCGGTGACCGTCAGTGTGCCGTCACCGAAGACGGTCCGCTGCACCGTGCGGTCACCGTCAAGGGTGCGGAAGTCCCTCATCGCCTCGGTTCCCGCCGCCTTGTGCAGCGGCGAGAAGTACTTCTGCAGCGCGGCGAGTTCACTGCCCTGGCGCTCCAGGGAGTCGCCGCCGATGACGAAGTTGAGGGGCGTGTTGTAGAGCATCGCCAGCAGGGCCCGGTCCGTCTTCTGCCGCGGCAGCTTGTCGTACGGCAGCTCCCAGCGCTCGGCGTTGACGAGGGAGTCGTGCAGGGCCGTCTCGTACAGCGGGACGCGGTACGTGGGGTCGTACATGGCCTTCGCGACGTGCGGCGGCAGTTCGGCGGGCTTGAAGAAGACGCCCGGCGCCTGCTCGGGGGTGTAGCCGCCCCACTTCTCCTTCTCCCGCTCGGCCTTCCACAGGCCGTCGTGGACGGGGGTGCCGGAGCCGTGGTCGTAGGCGAGCACCTGGTTGGACCAGGCTCCCGCGGACTCGGAGCCGAGCACGAGCTTGTGGGCGTCGGCCAGGCGCTTCATGCGGGCGATGCGGTTGGCGCGGTCCTGGGCCCTGGTCATGGGGTGGGCGGCGCTGTGGTCGCGGAAGAGCTCGCCGGCGGCGTCGACGTCGAGGAAGTAGCTGTCGGCGCCGTTGGCGGTCATCGCGCGGGTGCGGTCGGCGAGGTAGTGGCGGGTAGGCTCGGCCTTCTCGAAGGCCTCGGAGCTCATGTAGCAGCCGCGGTCGCGGTAGCCGGTCTGCGGCTTGCCGTCGGCGCCCTGGACGCAGAAGTCCGGGTAGAGCCTGTCCGGCCAGGCGGAGGTGGGGGTGTCGGACTTCTCCGGCTCCTGCCCGTTGGCGAAGGAGTCGTACGGGCCGACGAGGTAGCCGGCGTCCTTGGCGGCGGTGACGGCGGCGGCGTCCATGGGGTTGTCGCCGGAGTCGTAGCCGAGCCACATCCGGTCCACGCCGAGCGCACGCAGCTTGCGCACGCCCTCGGCCGTGCGGGCGCCGCCCCACACGTAGGCGTGGAAGGCGCCGAGCAGCTTCCTGTTCGCGGGGACGGCCTCGATCTTGCGCTTGAGGCTGCCGAGCTGTCCGTGCTCCTTCAGCCAGGCCCGGTAGTCGGCGGCGGGGGCGACCGGGGAGCCGTCGGTCAGGGAGAGGGCGACGGTGTAGTCGGTGGTGCCCTCGGCGCGGGAGAAGGCGTGCACGGCGGTGGTCCGCAGCCGGCCGCGCTCGGAGGTGATGTCCAAGGTGGTTCCGATGTCGGTGGGGACGAGGTAGCCGGCACCGGCCCGGCCGGCGGTGTAGCCCCACAGCGGCAGGGACAGCTGGGAGTCCATGGCCACGTGGCTGCCGGCGAGCTGCGCCTCGGGCGAGTTCCAGAAGGTGTCGGCCACGGGTATGGACAGGCCTTCGCCGCGCGGCAGCTGGAGGGCCGAGGAGCTGGGGTCGGTGCCGGTGACGGGCCACTTGAGGGTGTGGTCGGCGGTGCCGGTGGACCGCATGGAGACCAGGAGGCGGCCCTGGTCGGCGCGGGCGGTGACGGTCAGGCCGCTGTCGCCGTACGTCCAGCGGGCGCCGTCGGCCGTGGTGGTCACGCGCCCCGGCTTTCCGGGGGTGCCGGCGGCCGGCGCGGACAGCTCCAGGGTCTCGCCGGCGTCCGTGCGGGCCGTGACGCGCAGGGTGGCCGTGTCGACGGTGGCGGTGCCGCCCTTGAGCGGGACGTCGACGAGCCGGTCGTGCACGCGGACGGCCTGGGCCGGCCGCCGGTCGGCGGCGTGGGCGGGGGTGGCGAGGGTGACGCACGGGATGGTCACGGCGAGCGCGACGGCGGCGGCACGGGCGGTGCGGCTGGGGTTGGTGAAGTGCATGAGGAGTTGATAGCGGGCGGGTTTAAGAGAGTTCTAAGGAACACCCGCGAAATCCGGCCGGGGCCAAGGGCGCTGAAGGAACGTCACTGCTCGGATCAGCGCCCCCGGCCGGCTTCTCGTCAGCCGCCCTGCAGGAGCTCCAGCAGGTCCTGGCGGGCGAACATGGCCGCCGTGTCGACCGCGGACGGCACCCCCGCTGCCGGGTCCGCGCCGTGTGCCACGAGGATGCGCACCACCTCGGTCTCGCCCTTGAAGACGGCACCGGCCAGCGGTGTCTGCCCCCGGTCGTTCGGCCGGTCGGGGTCGGCGCCGCGCTCCAGCAGGGAGGTGACGGTCCCCGGGTGGCCGTGGTAGGCGGCCAGCATCACGAGGGAGTCGCCCCGGTCATTGGTGAGGTTCACCGGGACCCCTGCGTCCACATAGGCGGCAAGGGTATCGGTGTCTCCGTGTCGCGCCAGGTCGAAGACCTTGGCCGCGAGCTGGAGCACCTCGGGGTCGTGGGCGGGCTCTTCGGCTTCGGGCGCCGGTCCGGTCATCGTCTGCCAACCTCCGTACGGGTGTATCCCCAGTTGCCGGAAAAAATCTTTCTGTGAAGCTGGAGGGGCTCACGGTGACCGCCCCCCAGTTCCAGGAGATTCCCATGATCCTCTCCATCTCGGGCGTCGTGCTCCTCGGTGTCGTCGTCTTTCTGTTCTTCCGCAAGGACAACATGAAGGCCTCGCACGGACTCGTCTGCGCCCTGTTCGGCTTCTATCTGGCGGGAACCGGCATCGCCCCCAGCATCAAGGCGGGTGGCGCCAGCCTCGCCAGCCTGCTGGGAGGCATCAAGTTCTGATCCCGCCGCGTACCCACCGCCGCCGCACCGACATCAGGAGGCCCAGATGGGCCGGCGCTCGCTCCCCCACGCCCTGACCGACCGGCCGGCGCTCTCCCAGGGCCGGGAGCTCGCGCACAGCGTCGCCGACAACACCCGGGACATGCTGCACCCCCTGCTGGTCGTGGCGCGCGGACTGCGCCTCCTGGTCTCCGGCGCGCGGCGCAGATGGCAGCGGATGCCCCGGGAGCGGCACGGCCCCACGCTGCTCCTGCTGGCCTCGTCCACCGTGATCGTGGCGCTGCTCCCCTACGGGCCCACGCTCGCCACGGCGGCCCTGGTGGCGGCGGGCGCCTGGGCGGGCCGGGAGCGTGCGCGCCTGCCCGGGCGGGCCGACGCGGGCGAGGAGTACGGCAAGCGGCTACAGGCGGTCTACGAAGCCCTGGTGCCGTACTTCTCCGACCCGCAGGCTCCCGGAGCGCTCTACGAGCACGGCGGCGACTGGCGGAAGGCCTTCGAGGAGCACGCCTTCGACGAGGAGGGCCGGCTGTGCGCCCTGCACCTGCGCTACCCCGGCTATTTCACCGACGGCGAGCCGCAGGCCAGGGCCAGGGTCGAGCAGTTGCTGTACCTGAAGGCCGGCCGGGGCCGGGAGTACCGGTTCGACTGGGACGAGGCCGCCAACCGGCTGTCCCTGACCGCGCTGGCCGCGCTGCCCACCGACATCTGGGCGCAGCGCTTCGTCACCGCGCCCGGCGAGACGGTGCTGGGTTTCACCGACCCCTCCGCCGTCCAGCGCACTCTGCCGGTGACCGACGCGGCCGGGCCCCGCGACGCGCCCCCCGTCGTCTGGCGCACGGGTCAGCGCTCCACCGAGCCTCATCTGCTGGCCCTCGGCCGGCCCGGCAGCGGGACCACGACCCTGCTGCGCTCGCTCACCGTACAGGCCCTGCTCCACGGTGACGTCGTGGTGGTGGACGGCGGTGGCACCGGCGAGTACGCCTGCCTCACGGGCCGGGAGGGCGTGCTGGCGGTGGAGTCGGCGCTGTCCGGCGTCCTGGCCGCGCTGGAGTGGGCCTCGCACGAGACGGAACGGCGGCTGGCGGCCGCCCGGTACGCCCGCGGGCTGGGGCGGCCGGCGCCGGACGACGTGCGCCGCCCGCTGTGGATCGTCGTGGACCGGCCCGTCGCGCTGAGCCGGCTGGCCGCCCAGCAGGGCCGCCCGGACCCGCAGGCGCTGCTGGAGGTGGCGCTGCTGCACGGGCGCGTCGCGAACGTCACCGTCGCGGCGGGCGAGCAGCTGAGCGGCACCGGGCTGCTCGGTGAACCCCTGCTCACGCGGACCGGGGCGCGGGTGGTGCTGGGGCCGGTCACGCCCGATGAGGTGGCGGCGGTGCTGGGCGTGCCACCGCACACCACGCCGGCCGGGGACGTGCCGCCCGGCCGGGGCTACGCCCGGCTGGGCGCGGGGCCCGTGCACCGGCTTCAGGTGCCGGCCACCCCCGACCCGTACGACCAGGACACCTGTGAGGCGCAGCGCCGCGCGGTGCTGGCCCTGCTGCCGGAGAGGATGCTGCCGGTGACGGGCCGGACGGCCGGTGACGGGGTGCTGCCGGTTCAGGCCACGTAGGTGCGCGGCACCTCCACGGCGGCGGTCGCTCCGCTCGCCACCAGGCGGGCCGCCTCGGCCAGCCGGGTGGCCGCCTCCTCCGCGACCGCCTCGCCCACGGTGAAGGGCAGCCGCACGTACCCCTCGAAGGCCCCGTCGACGCCGAAGCGCGGCCCGGACGGCACCCGTACCCCCAGCCGCTCCCCCGCCTCGGCGATCCGCGAGCCGGACAGGCCCCCGGTGCGCGCCCACAGCGTCAGGCCACCCCTGGGGACGGTGAACTCCCAGTCGGGCAGGTGGCGCCGGACGGCGGCGACGACGGCGTCGCGGTTCTCCCGCGTCTGCGTCCGCCGCAGGGCGAGGGCGGAGTCCCAGCCTCCGGTATTCAGCAGCCAGGCGACGGCGAGCTGGTCGACCACGGGCGTGCCGAGGTCGGCGTAGGCGCGGGCGGCGACGAGGTTGCGGATGACGTCCGGGGCGGCGCGCACCCAGCCGATGCGCAGCCCGGCCCAGAAGGACTTGCTGGCCGAGCCGACCGTGATGACGGCGTTGCCGGCGGGGTCGAAGGCGCAGACCGGCCGGGGCAGTGCGAGGCCGTCCTCCAGCACGAGCTCGGACATGGTCTCGTCGGCCACCAGCAGGGTGCCCGCCGCGCGTGCCGCCTCGACCAGTTCCCTGCGCTGTTCCTCGGGGGCGAGGGCGCCGGTGGGGTTGTGGAAGTCGGCGATGACGTAGGCCATGCGCGGGGCCGCGTCGCGCAGCACCTGGCGCCAGGCCGGCAGGTCCCAGCCGGCGAGCCGGTCGGCCATCGCGACGGGGACGAGCCGGGCGCCGGCCTCGCGCATGAGCTGCAGCACGTTGGCGTAGGAGGGCGACTCTACGGCCACCCGCTCCCCGCGCCCGGCCATGAGCCGGCAGATGGCGGCGACGGCACCCATGGCGCCGGTGGTGACCATGATCTGCTCGGGCATGGTCGGGATGCCGCGGGCGGTGTAGCGGTCGGCGAGGGCCTCGCGCAGGGCGGGCAGGCCGGCCGGGTAGTCGCCGTGGGTGTGTGCGTAGGGCGGCAGCTCCTCCAGGGCGCCCTGGAAGGCCCGGGTGAGCCAGGGCTCGGGGGCGGTCAGGGCGGCGCAGCCGAGGTCGATGACCGAGCCGGCGGCCTCGGGGGGCAGCGGGTCGAGGGCCCGGGTGGGCAGCGGGCTCCCGGCGGGCATGGCGGTCCAGCTGCCGGCTCCGCGCCGGGACTCCAGGAAGCCCTCGCCGCGCAGCGCCTCGTAGGCGGCGGCGACGGTGGTGCGGCTGACGGACAGGGCGGCGGCCAGCTCGCGCTCGGCGGGCAGCCGGGCGGCCACCGGGACCCGTCCCTCCAGGACGAGCAGCCGGATGCCGTCCGCGAGCGAGCGGTAGGCGGGCGTCCGGCGGGCACCGAGCGGCGTCACGGTGGCGCGCTCGTGCTGCGAACCGAGGAGGCGGCCGAGTTGCGGCGCCCCCACCGAAGAGGTCCAGTGGGTCATCGTTTGCGGTCCACCTTCCCGGGATTGGCTATGGATCATTGTCCGTCCCGGTCCACAGACTGTCACGCGACAGTCCACTCGCACCACCACAGGGGAGAATTCGTTGTCTGCGCCTCGGGGATCAGGCCTCGCCCGCCGTCTCGTCCAGCTGTACGGCGGGCTCGTGCTGTACGGAGTGAGCGCCGCCCTGCAGTTGCGGGCGGGGTTCGGGCTGGCACCGTGGGACGTGCTCAACCAGGGCATCGCACGCCACACGGGCCTGTCGATCGGCACCGCCTCGATCACCGTCGGCGCGGCGGTGCTGCTGCTGTGGATCCCGTTGCGGCAGCGCCCGGGGCTCGGCACGGTCTCCAACGTGCTGGTGATCGGCCTCGCGCTGGACGCGACCCTGAGCGTGACGCCGGCCCCGCACTCGCTGTGGGCGCGGATCCCCCTCCTGCTGTTCGCGATCGCGCTGTGCGGGGTGGCGACCGGGCTCTACATAGCGCCCCGCTTCGGGCCGGGGCCGCGCGACGGGCTGATGACGGGCCTGCACCGCCGTACGGGGCGCTCGGTGCGGCTCGTGCGGACGTGCATCGAGGTAGCCGTACTGGCGACCGGCTTCGCGCTGGGCGGCTCGGCGGGGGTCGGTACGGTGCTCTACGCGGTGGGCATCGGGCCGCTGGCGCAGTTCTTCCTGCGGGCCTTCTCGCCGCCGGAAACGGGGCGTCCGAACGTTCCGGATGTAGCGCTTGCGACCACCCCTGTCCGCGAATGCCCGGACCCGGTTTAGGCCTGAACCAAGCGGGCGGGTAGTGTACGCCTCTGAACCACCGGACGGACCGTTACTGCGCGCTCAAGCAGCAGAAACACAGGGTGACATCTGTTGTCAGATGTGACAAAACGGGCGCCGGTGGGTACAACAAGGGGCGGCACGACGGGCGACGCATGTCCCTCAACGGGGAATCTTCACCGCCGACCGGACGTTGACCGGATGACGACGACAGCGACACCTGTCCTGTGGGCGACAAGCCCGGGAGGCACGATTCATGAGTGAGCGAGCTCTCCGCGGCACGCGACTTGTGGTTACCAGCTACGAGACCGACCGCGGCATCGATCTGGCACCACGCCAGGCGGTGGAGTACGCATGCCCGAACGGCCATCGATTTGAGATGCCGTTCTCGGTAGAGGCGGAGATTCCGCCGGAGTGGGAGTGCAAGGCGTGCGGCGCCGTGGCACTCCTTGTGGACGGCGATGGGCCGGAGGAGAAGAAGGGCAAGCCCGCGCGTACGCACTGGGACATGCTCATGGAGCGGCGTACCCGCGAGGAGCTCGAGGAGGTGCTGGCCGAGAGGCTGGCCGTCCTGCGCTCCGGTGCCATGAACATTGCCGTGCATCCGCGGGACACCCGCAAGTCCGCCTGACGGCGAAAGCGTAGGACAAAGGGCCCGGGCCACCGCTCAATGCGGTGGCCCGGGCCCTTTGTGCGTCCATCCGGGTTCCGGGCGCCGGGCCGGACCGGATCATTTCGGCGGCAGCTGCGGCCCTCCGGTGCGCGGGGCGGGCGGCTCGTCGTCGCGGACGACCTCGCCCTGGACGACCTTGTCGTCGCGCAGTGGGGCCGGGGCCGGCGGGAAGACGCCCGCGCGGTTCAGCCGGCGCCCCACGGACCTGCGCAGCAGCGCCCGGGTCGGCGGGAAGAGGCACAGCAGGCCGGCCGCGTCGGAGATCAGGCCGGGCACCATGAGCAGCAGCCCGCCCAGCATCGTCAGGGCGTTGCCGCCGCCCTCCCGCGCGGGCCCGGGGGCCGCGCCGGGCGTCTGCAGCGACCGGGTCAGGCGCTCCCAGGCCCGGCGGCCCGCCCGCTTGATCACACAGGAGCCGGCGACCACTCCCCCGGCGAGCAGGGCGAGCACCGTCCATCCGCCCGCCGCGCCGGCCACCAGCGTCAGGAGCCAGATCTCCAGGATCCCCCACGCGGCCACGCCGAGGGGGATGAGCCGGCGAGCCCTGCCGCGCCCCGGCGGCCGGCTGTCCAAGGTCTGCTGCTGCGCTCCGAACGTCATGCCTCAAGTGTGCCCGGCCGGGGGCCGAGCGGCCGGAGCGGGCTTATCCGGCCCTTACCGGTCCCGGCCCAGCGCCTTGGAGGCACGGGAGCCGAGCCCCCAGGACGTGACCCGCCACAGGGCCTCCGCGACGATGTCGCGGCTCATCTTGCTGTCGCCCAGCTCGCGCTCGACGAAGGTGATGGGGACCTCCACGACGTGGAAGCCGGCCTTGACCGCGCGCCAGGCCATGTCGACCTGGAAGCAGTAGCCCTGCGAGGCCACCTCCTCCATGCCCAGCCCCTCCAGCGTCTCGCGGCGGAAGGCCCGGTAGCCGCCGGTCACGTCGCGGATCGGCACGTCGAGCATGAGGCGGGAGTAGGTGGAGCCGCCGCGGGAGAGGAACTCGCGGGACCTGGGCCAGTTCACCACCCGGCCGCCGGGCACCCAGCGGGAGCCGAGCACCAGGTCGGCGTTGCCCAGCGCGGTGAGCAGCCGGGGCAGCTCCTCCGGCTGGTGGGAGCCGTCGGCGTCCATCTCCACCAGCACGCCGTAGCCGTTGTCCAGGCCCCAGCGGAAGCCGGCCAGGTAGGCGGCACCGAGGCCCTCCTTGCCCTGCCGGTGCAGGACCTTGATGTGGTCGTCCTCGGCCGCCAGCTCGTCCGCGAGCTTTCCGGTGCCATCGGGGCTGTTGTCGTCGGCGACCAGGACGTGCGCCTCCGGAACGGCCTCCCGCACCCGGGCGACGATGGGCTTGATGTTCTCCGCCTCGTTGTAGGTCGGGATGATCACCAAGGTCGTGCCCAGCGGACCGTATCTCCGCTGACCGCCGTCGTTCACTTCTGGCCCTTCCTGCCCGTGGTCTCGTCCACCCGTCCCCGGCGACCGATCAGGACCGCGGCCGCGCAGGACAGAAGGCCCACCATAGCGAGCACCCATTCGGGCGCCGCACCGGCGCGGTCGGCGACGGTCGTCGCGTCCCGGAGCGGGATGCGAGCGGTGATCACGTCCCGGGTGAACTCCTCGCTGCGCTGCACGATCCTGCCGTCGGGGGCGACCACGGCGCTGATGCCGCTCGTCGCGGCGGTGACCACGGCCCGGCCGTGCTCCACGGCCCGCAGCCGGGACATCGCCAGCTGCTGCTCGGGCTGGCCGGTGCGGCCGTAGGTGGCGTTGTTGGTCTGGACGACCAGGGCGCGGGCGCCGGCCCGCACGGTGTCGTGCACGATCTCGTCGTAGGCCACCTCGAAGCAGATGACGTCGCCGAGCCGGGCGGGCCCGACCTGCAGGAGGCCGGTGCGCTCGCCGGGGTAGAAGTCGCGGGGAACGCGCTGGAGCCGGGAGATGACCTTGCTCAGCTGGGCCCGGAAGGGCACGTACTCGCCGAACGGCACCGGGTGCTGCTTGGCGTAGGAGGCGCCGGGACCGGTCCGCGGGTCCCAGACGATGCCCTTGTTGTCGATGTAGCCCTGCTTGCCGGGGTGGTCTATGAGGGCGCCCACCAGGACCGGGACGCCGACGGCCCGCACCGCCCCCTCGATCCGGTCGTAGGCCTGCGGGTACTGGAAGGGGTCGAGGTCGGAGGAGTTCTCCGGCCAGATGACCAGGTCGGGCCGCTCCACCTTGCCGGCCTTGATGTCCCGGGCCAGCTGGAGCGTGGTGGCGACGTGGTTGTCGAGCACCATCAGCGGACGGCCGAGGAAGTCCATGCCGGGCTTCTCGACGTTGCCCTGCACGACGGCGATGTCCACCGTGTCGTCCGCCTTGGTAGGCACGGGCACGGCGTACCCGGCCACCGCGACGGCCGCGGTCAGGACCAGGGCCCCGGCGCCGGGCAGCACGGCCCGGGCGCCGCGCGGAGCGGTCCGCAGCCGGTACGCGGCAGCCGCCGCACAGGCCAGCAGGGAGCCCGCCAGGGCCACCGCGAAGGTCACCAGCGGGGCGCCGCCGAGGGCGGCGAGCGGGGTGAAGGGGGAGCCGGTGTTGGCGAAGGCGAGCCGCCCCCAGGGGAAGCCGCCGAACGGCAACCGGTCCCGCGCCCACTCCTGGGCGGTCCACAGGCAGGCGCCCCACAGCGGCCATCCGGGCAGCCGCGAGGTCAGGGCGAGCCCCGCGCCGAGCGCGGCCACGAACAGCGCCTCGACGACCGACAGGCCCAGCACCGCGTCGTAGCCGACCACGTGCAGCCAGCGCAGCAGGACGAAGAAGAACGGCAGCCCGAAGGCGAAGCCGCTCCAGGCGCCCTGGCGCGCGGTGCGCCCGCGGGTCAGCAGGGCGAGCGCGGCCACAGCGAGAACCGACAGCGGCCACAGGCCGTACGGCGGGAAGGCCCCGGCCAGCGTCAGGCCGCCGATGGCGGCGAGAGCGGTGCGCGGCGCCTCGCGGCGCACGAGCCGGGCCAGGCGCGCGGCCCGTCCGGGGCGCACGGGCGCCACCGGCCCGGGGGGCGCGCTACCGGGCGCCGGCGGGCTCGCGGCGGCTTCTGGGGTGGTTTCGGGACCCGAGGGCACGGTCGCGCCTTCCTGGAGCTTTCTGGGTCTCAGACCGTACCTCGCGCCGGACACACCACGGCCCGGCGGGTGCCCGGGGTGATCTCCGGGGGAAGCCCGGCAAAGCTCGATGAGCCCGGTGAAGGCGGAATGGGGGCCCGGTGTCCTTCGTACCGACCTGGGATCCGCTGGCTGCGGAGTCGACCGAAAGCCGTTGTCTACTGAACGTCCGGGCCCCACCCGGGTCGCACCTGCCGACCTGGCGGAACCTTCCCTCGCCCCCGTGCGCTGGACCTGGCTCCCAGTGGTGGTGCGCCTGCTCGGCGCCCCGCCCATGGCCCAGCGGCGCTCGACGACTGCGTGGAGATTCACCGGTCGGACGTCCTGTGGTGGACAGCGGAGAACCTACCGGCCGCCGCCCGCACCGTGTCAACACCCTCGCGACCTGCGTGCCTCACTCAAATCAGCAGGTCAGTACGGCAGATGACGCCGCACCGCGACAGGCCGAGGGCACATCGTTCGGCGGTACACCGATCTTGACGCGTCACTCGTTCGGGCCCGCGTAGACCGTGTGCCCGCCCACGACCGTCCGCAGGCAGACCGGCAGCGGGCCGCCGGGCGTGAGCTCGGGCAGACCGGGTGTGCCCGAGCGGGGGTCGGTGGACCAGTTGGCGACCCGGCTGTCGGGGACCTGCACCACGAGGTCGCCGGCCCGCCAGAGGGCGTAGTCGGCGGGCGCGCCCGGTACCAGGACGCCCGCGTCGTCCCGGCCGATGGCCCGCCAGCCGCCGCGCGTGTGCGCGGTGAAGGCGGCGCGGACGGAGATCCGGTGCTCGGGCGTGCGGTGGAAGGCCGCGGCCCGCACCGTGCCCCACGGGTCGAGGGGCGTGACGGGGCTGTCGGAGCCGAGGGCGAGCGGCACACCGGCGCGCAGCAGGGCCGCGTACGGGTTGAGGGTGCGGGCCCGCTCGCGGCCCAGGCGCCGGGCGTACATGGCCTCGTCCCCGCCCCAGGCCGCGTCGAAGGCGGGCTGGACGGAGGCGGTCAGGGCGAGTTCGGCGAAGGCGGCGATGAGCTCGGGGCTGAGCATCTCGGCGTGCTCGACGCGGTGCCGGGCGGCGCGGACGCGGGCGAGGCCGAGCCTGTCCGCGGCGCTCCGCACGCCGTCGACGACCGCCGAGAGCGCGGCGTCGCCGATGGCGTGGAAGCCGGCCTGGATGCCCGCCTCGGTGCAGGCGGCGACATGGGCGGCGACGGCCCCGGCGTCGAGGTGGGCGGTGCCCCGCTGCCCGGGGGCGTCGGCGTACGGCTCGTGCAGGCACGCGGTGTGGGAGCCGAGGGAGCCGTCCACGAACAGGTCGCCCGCCGCGCCGATCGCACCGAGGTCACGGATCCGTCCGGCGCCCTGGGCAGAGGTGATCGCCTCGGCCCAGTAGCCGGTCACGCGAGGTCCGGGCTCCTCGGCCGCCAGGCTCAGCAGGCCGGTGAGGTCGTCGGCGCTGGAGATCTGGGGCCCGGCGCACTCGTGGACGGAGCCGATGCCGAGCGAGGCCGCGCGGGTGAGCGCGGCGCGCTGCGCTTCCGCGCGCTGGGCCGGGGTGACGGTGTCGTACGCGGCGGCGCGCACCGCATGGTGGGCGGCGCCGGTCAGGGGCGCGTCGGGGGTGTAGCCGCCCAGTTCGCGGGCGCGTGGGACGAGGTCGAGCAGGGCCGTGGTGACGACGGCCGAGTGGACGTCCGCGCGGGTGAGGTAGAGCGGTCTGCCGCCGGTGGCCTCGTCCAGCTCGCGGCGGGAGGGAGGCCGCAGCTCGGGCCAGGCGCCGGCGTCCCAGCCGTGCCCGAGCAGGACGCGGTCGGCCGGGCGGCCGGCGGCATGGGCGCGGATCCGGTCGAGGGCCTCGGCGAGCGTGCGGACGCCGGTGAGGTCGAGGCCGGTCAGCGCGAGCCCGGTGGCAGTGGTGTGCACGTGGGCATCGGTGAACGCCGGTGTGACGAGCGCCCCTTGGAGATCGACGACCTCGTCGACGCCATCGGCGAAGGAGTCCGCCGCGCCTTCGGAACCGACCCAGGCGATGTGGCCGTGCTCGACCACCATGGCGGTGACGAAGGGGTCGGCGGGGCTGTGGATGTCGCCGCCGCGCAGCAGGACGGTCTTGTCGGGTCGCTCGCTCATGGGATCCAGTCTCCCGTAACCGGGGCTCCGCCCCGGACCCCGGTCCTCAAATCTCCCCCAGCTACAGCTGGGAGGTGCCCCCGGACGGGCTGGAAAATCGAGCCCGTCCGGCGATTGAGGACAAGAAGCGGGAAGGGGCGGGCAGGGGGGAGAAGAACCCCTCACCCCACCCGCGGCGGCCGCGCCTCGTACGGCGTGGACAGCACGATCGTGGTGCGGGTGGAGACCCCGGCCAACGACCGGATGCGGGCGAGCAGATGCTCCAGCTCCAACGGCGTGGCCACCCGCACCTTGAGGATGTAGTTCTCGTCCCCCGCCACGCTGTGGCACGCCTCGATCTCGGGGATCTCGGCGAGCCGGTCGGCGATGTCGTCGGGGGCGCTGGGGTCGAACGGCTTGACCGAGATGAACGCGGTCAGGGGCAGCCCGACGGCTTCGGGGTCGACCACCGCCGCGTAGCCGCGGATGACGCCCCGCTGTTCGAGCCGGCGCACGCGCTGGTGCACCGCCGAGGTGGACAGGCCAGTGGCCTTGCCCAGGTCGGTGTAGCTCATCCGCCCGTCCTTGACGAGCAGTTCCACGATCTCTCTGTCCAGCTCCTCCACATGGGTCAACCTACTGCGTCCGCGTGTGTCCGGGACAGCCGACGGCGCCGCAGGCGCACAGCGTATGTGACAAACACCACAGGTATGCACCCGTGTCCTCCCGTACGCGGCGATTACCCGACTCCCCGCGCGGGAAGTGCTTGGTGTGGCCGAGGCCGAGGTGCCTGGCCGGCCCATCCGAGGGGGAAAAACACTATGCCCAGCCTGGAACGCCTGGACAACGACGGCGACGGCAGCCCGTACGAGTTCGAGACCTACGAGATGTTCCGGGTGACGTGCCCGGACTGCGCGCGGCCCATCGCGCTGCTCGCCGACGAGGACGTGCTCCCCGAGCACGCGCTCTGCCCGTCGCCGTGGAACCCGTTCGGGCTCACGGTCTGCCCGGGCTCGGGGCGCGCCATGGAGGACGCCGCTCCCGCCGACGAGTCGCTGACCGCGCAGGATCTGGACGCGGCGCTGCTGCTCACGCTGCCGCAGAGCCTGGACTGGCGGACGCAGCCGTTCTCGCACATCGGCGGGCCCGGCTCGCTCCCACTGCGCGTGCCGGAGATGCGCCACTCGTCCTGAGCACCCCGCGCCGGCGGCCGCGCCCCGGCCCGGTTCCTTCCACCCGGGTGCCTTCCGCCCGCGGCCGGTGGCCGGGGATCAGCCGCTGTGGGACTCGGGTCCCGCGAGGTGGCGGGCGACGACCATCCGCTGGATCTGGTTGGTGCCCTCAACGATCTGCAGGACCTTGGCCTCGCGCATGTAGCGCTCGGCGGGGAAGTCGGCGGTGTAGCCGTAACCGCCCATGAGCTGGACGGCGTCGGTGGTCACCCGCATCCCCGCGTCGGTGCAGAAGAGCTTGGCCATGGCGGCCTGCTTGGAGAAGGGCCTGCCCTGGTCGCGCAGCCGGGCGGCGGCGAGGTAGAGGGAGCGGCCCGCCTCGATCTGGGTGGCCATGTCGGCGAGCATGAACCGCAGTCCCTGGAAGTCGGACAGCGGGCGCCCGAACTGCCGCCGCTCCGCGACGAAGGCCAGGGCCTGGTCCAGCGCGGCCTGGGCGACCCCGATGGCGCAGGCGGCGATGCCCAGGCGGCCGGAGTCGAGGGCGGACAGGGCGATGGCGAAGCCCTGGCCCTCGGCGCCGATGCGACGGGCGTCGGAGACCTCGACCCCGTCGAAGTGCAGTTGAGCGGTGGGTGAGCCCTTCATGCCCATCTTGCGCTCGGGCGGCGCGGCGGTCAGGCCGGCGGCGTCGCCGGGCACGAGGAACGCCGTGATGCCACGGGCCCCTTCGCCGCCCGTGCGCGCCAGGACGGTGTAGAAGTCGGCGACACCGCCGTGGGTGATCCACGCCTTGGTGCCCTCGATGGCCCAGGTGTCCCCGGTGCGCGTGGCGCGGGTGCGCAGGGAGGCGGCGTCGGAGCCGGAGGACGGCTCGGAGAGGCAGTACGCGCCCAGGAGGCCGCCGCCGAGCATGGCGGGCAGGTGCTCCTGCTGCTGCTCCTTGGTGCCGTAGCCGGCGAGCGCGTGGCAGGCGAGGGTGTGCACGCTGACGCCGAGGCCCACCGTCAGCCGGGCCGCGGCGAGCTCCTCCAGCACCTGCAGGTACACCTCGTACGGCTGGTCGCCGCCGCCGAACTCCTCCGCGTAGGGCAGTGCGAGCAGCCCCGACGCGGAGAGCAGGCCGAAGACCTGGCGCGGGAAGTGCCCGGCGTCCTCCTCCTCGGCCGCGTGCGGCTCGATCTCCCGCTGGACCAGCTCGCGGACGAGCGAGATCAGGTCGCGGGCCTCCTCGGTGGGCAGCTGACGCTCCACCGGCTGCGGGCCGTGATCGGTCATGACGGCGGCTCTCCTCCCTGTCGGGCGCTGCGGTGGCCGGCGCGCAAGGGTGTCGGCGACGCCACCGTGGGTGCCCAGCCGATGGTCCCTTGCCGGGTTGCGGACCGTTGTGACCTGCGGCTGTGGCGGGTTGGAGTATGCCCGATCGGGGGCGTGACGTCACGGGTCGGCGGATCTTGAACGAGTTCTCGGGCGGTTTGGTCCGAACCATTGACCCATTGGTCTAGTCCTTCTACGGTTTCCCCACTGTTCAACGCGTCCATGCCAACACACGCGACGCCGGTCACCCCCCACTGCTCTCCCCACCCACCGAGGAGAACCATGTCCCGACCGCACGGACACCGCCCCCGCGCCCGCGCCCTGCTCGCCTCGGCAGCGGCCGCCGCCACCCTCCTGGCCACCGCCCTCGCCGCGGCGCCGGCCACCGCCGACACCCCGGACGACACCTCCGCCGGCAAACGAGTGGTCGGCTACTTCACCAACTGGGGCGTCTACGAACGCAATTACCACGTCAAGAACATCGAGACCTCCGGCTCGGCGGCCAGACTCACCCACATCAACTACGCGTTCGGCAACGTCACCGGCGGCAAGTGCGCCATCGGCGACGCCTACGCCGACTACGACAAGGCCTACGGCGCGGCCGGCAGCGTCGACGGCAAGGCCGACACCTGGGACGCCGGGGCCCTGCGCGGCAACTTCAACCAGCTGCGCAAGCTCAAGAAGCTGCACCCGGGCCTCAAGGTGGTCTGGTCCTTCGGCGGATGGACCTGGTCCGGTGGCTTCGGGGAGGCCGCGAAGAACCCCGCCGCATTCGCCGAGTCCTGTTACGGCCTGGTCAAGGACCCCCGCTGGGCCGACGTCTTCGACGGCATCGACATCGACTGGGAGTACCCCAACGCCTGCGGTCTGACCTGCGACACGAGCGGCCGCAGCGCCTTCCGCGACGTGATGGCCGCGCTGCGCGCGAAGTTCGGCGGCAAGAACCTGGTCACGGCCGCCATCACGGCCGACGCCTCCAGCGGCGGCAAGATCGATGCCGCCGACTACGCGGGCGCGGCCCGGTACGTCGACTGGTACAACCCCATGACCTACGACTTCTTCGGCGCCTGGGAGGCCAAGGGCCCCACGGCCCCGCACTCCCCGCTCACGTCCTACAACGGCATTCCCAAGGCGGGCTTCGACACCGACTCCACCATCCAGAAGCTGAAGTCGCTGGGCATCCCGCCCTCGAAGCTGCTCCTGGGCCTCGGCTTCTACGGCCGCGGCTGGACGGGCGTCACCCGGTCGGCCCCCGGCGGGACGGCCACCGGCCCCGCGAAGGGCACCTACGAGGCGGGCTTCGAGGACTACAAGGTCCTCAAGTCCGCATGCCCCGCCACCGGCACGGTCGGCGGCACGGCCTACGCCAGGTGCGGCAGCGACTGGTGGAGCTACGACACCCCGTCGACGATCGCGGGCAAGATGGCCTACAAGAACCGGCAGGGCCTGGGCGGCACGTTCTTCTGGGAGCTCAGCGGGGACACGGCGGGCGGTGAGCTGATCAAGGCCATCAACTGACCCTCGCCACCGGCGACTCCCGCCGGAGCGGGGCGTGGTTACGCTGGGCCGACCCGAGCCCGCACGAGGAGCCGCGCCCATGACCGTCACGCTCGACCTGGCCTTCTTCCGCCGCTTCCTGGACCGTGCGACGAACGTCGTCGTCGCCCAGGCCGCGCATCTGACCGAGCTCGACGCCGCCATCGGCGACGCCGACCACGGCGCCAACCTCAAGCGCGGCTTCACGTCCGCCGCCGAGGCGCTCGCCGCCGGTCCGCCCACCACGCCCGGGGCCCTGCTGACCGCCGTCGGAGCGCACCTGACCAACACGGTCGGCGGGGCGGCCGGTCCGCTGTACGGGACGGTGCTGCGCCGCATGGGCAAGGTCCTCGGCGAGGAGCCCACCGTGGAGCCGGCGACACTGGGCCGCGCGCTGGCGGCTGCCGTGGCGAGCGTCCGGCGGCTCGGGGAGTCCGCGCCCGGGGACGCGACGATGGTCGACGCCCTGCAGCCGGCCGCCGACGCCTATGCCGAGGCCCTGGCGCAGGGCGATGTGACCGCGGCCCTCGACGCGGCGGCCCGGGCCGCCCGCGCGGGGGCCGCGGCCACCGTCCCGCTGCGGGCCCGGCGGGGACGTGCCAGCTACCTGGGTGAGCGCAGCATCGGCCATCAGGACCCGGGCGCCGCCTCCTCCGCACTGCTGATCACCGCGCTGTACGAGGCCACCGACCCGGCGCTGTGCGCTGCCGCACCGGAAGCGGAAGCACAGGCCCAGGCGGCGCCCGGGGCGGAGCGGGAGCAGCCGGCCGGGCGGGTCGGCGTCGTGCTCGTCTCGCACAGCCGCGAGGTCGCCGAGTCCGCCGCCGCGCTCGCGCGGGCCCTGGTCGGTACGGGCGGGGCGGCGCCGGTCGTGCCGGCGGGCGGACTGCCCGACGGCGCCATCGGCACCAGCGCCGAACTCGTCCGCCGGGCGGTCGGCACGGCGGACGAGGGCTCCGGCGTGGTCGTGCTGTGCGACATGGGCAGCGCGGTCCTCACCGTCAAGGCACTGCTGCCCGAGAAGGGGTTCGAGTACGCGCGCATCGCGGACGCGCCCTTCGTCGAGGGCGCGGTGGCGGCCGTGGTGACGGCCTCGGCGGGCGGGGACCTCCCGGCCGTCCTCGCGGCGACCGACGACGCGCGGACGTACCGCAAGCTCTGAGGCCCGGCACAACCGAACAGATGTGGCCGACACGAGGGCGACCGCTGGGCATTCACCGGGAAAGTCTGGAAATGTCTACGTGTTCGTGTTCTCATCCCCCTGTCCCGGGTGCTCCCGGTTCCCGGCTCGGAGGTCCTGCCACGGTGTCGCGCACCCTGTCGATGTCGCGGTCGAAGACGGGCGTACTGCCCTTCGCGCTGGTCCTGACCTACCTGGTGGTCATCGTGGTCGTCGACCTGGTGACCCCTTCCAACCTCCGCCTCGACATGTACGCGGCACTCGCGCCCATGACCGCCGCCGCCCTGTGCACCTACCGCCAGACGGTGTTCGTCGGAGTCCTGGACTTCTCCCTGATGGTGGCCCACCACGGCGTCCTGCCGACGGACATGCCGGCCGTCAACCGCGTCGGCTCCGCCGTGGGCAACGCCCTCATGGCGGGCGCGAGCATCGCCCTCGCCCGGCTGCGGCGCGAGGAGGTCTCCCTGCTGGAGCGCGTACGCGTCACGGGCGAGGCCGCCCAGCGGGCCCTGCTGCGGCCGCTGCCGCTGCGCACCCGCCGCGTCGTCGTGGACGGCTTCTACGTGTCCTCGCAGCGGGAGTCGCTGATCGGCGGCGACATCTACGAGGTCGTCGACACCCCGTACGGGACACGGGTGCTCATCGGTGACGTGCGGGGCAAGGGGCTCGGCACGCTGGGCGCGGGGGCGGCGGTACTGACGGCGTTCCGCGAGGCCGCGTACCACCGGCGGGACCTGGGGAGCGGGGTGGTGGCGATGGAGCAGGGGCTGTACCGCTACCACCGGTCGGCGGAGTACCAGGCCAGTTCGGGGGGCGCGCAGGCCTCGGAGGAGTTCGTCACCGCGCTGGTCTTCGGGACGGAGGAGGACCCCGGCGCGCGGTCCGGGGCGCAGGGCGCGGTGCCGGTGGTCTTCCTCGACTGCGGGCACGTCGCCCCGTTCCTGATCGGCTCGGACGGCGGCGTCCACGAGCTGGAACAGGAGCCCGGACTGCCCCTGGGGCTCGGCAACCTGGTGGCGGAGTCCCGCTCGTCCCGGCGGATCGCGCTGCCCCCGGACTGCCGGGTGCTGGCCTGCACCGACGGGGTCACCGAGGCGCGGGCCGCGGACGGCGGCTTCTATCCGCTCGCCGAGCGGCTCAACGCCTGGGCCGCGCTGTCCACGCCCGAGCTGCTGGCCCGGCTGCGCGCCGACCTCGACGCGCACACCGGCGGCCGCCTACAGGACGATGTGGCGGTGCTGGTGATGGAGCGCGCACCCGGGACGCCCGCCGGGCCCGGCTCCGCCGACGGCTCGCGCGAGGGCTGCTGACGAGGCGGCGGTCAGCGGCGGAACAGCTCGAAGGCGACCCCCGGCCGGCCGCCGAAGCGGTCGGCGACGGCCGCCATGGTGCCCTCCAGGAACCTCCGGCAGTACGTCTCCGGCTGTTCGTCGGTGATCGCCTCGATGTAGGTGCGGTGGCACAGCAGGGACTCCACGGCCCGTTCGAGGCCGGCGCGCGCGTCCACGGCGTGGGTGGCCCGCGGGGAGCCGGCCACGGCCACGTACCGCACGCCGTTCCAGGGCATCAGGCCGTCGTCGACGAGCTCGGGGAAGATCCAGCGGTTGCCGGCGTCGGCGACGGCGTCGAGGACCGCCCGGCCGACGGCCCGGTGGTCGGGGGTGTTCCAGCCGGCGCCGCCGTCCCAGGACCAGGTGTCGTGGTGGTTGAGGGTCAGCACGAGTTCGGGGCGGTGGCGGCGGATGGCGGCGGCGAAGTCGCGGCGCAGCGCGATGCCGTACTCGATGATGCCGTCGCTGTGGCCGAGGAACTCCACGCTGCGCACCCCGACGGCAGCCGCGCTCGCCCGCTGCTCGCTCTCGCGCAGGGGCGCGGCCTCGGCGGGCGTGATGGTGTCGATGCCCGCCTCCCCGAACGTGGCCAGCAGGTAGGCGCACTCGCGGCCGTCGTCGGTCCAGGTGGCGACGGCGGCGGAGGCGCCGTACTCCAGGTCGTCGGGGTGGGCGACGACGGCGAGGGCGCGCCGCCAGTCGGTGGGCATCTCGGCGAGCCGGTCGGTCATGGCTACTCCTTCGCGTCCCTGTCTCCACGGTCGGTGCACCCCGGGGCAGCGTATGCGGGCCGCAGCGCTCCTTTTCACTCTTCTTCGCGACACGCGGGAACTGGGTGGACGCGCGGTCCGACTATCTGGTCCGGGCCCGTATCGGCGGGCCCGGGGATGTCGAGTTTCTGGAGAGTTACTGATGCGCCCTCGTGCGTGGTGCGGTGTGCTGGCCGCTGTGGCCCTGTCGGCGACGGCCTGCGGCGTTGGCGGTGGGGCGAAGAAGGCCGACGACGCGGGCGCGGCGGCCGGTGCGCGGGCCGGGTTCCCCGTGAGCGTCGGCGACTGCATGGGGGCGAGGACGACGTTCGGCGCCGCACCGCAGCGGATCGTCACCAGCAACGCCGCCGCCCTGGAGCTGCTGATGTGGCTGGGCGCGGGCGACAAGGTCGTCGGTACGGGCTTCCCGCCCGGCAAGGGCGTACTGCCCGCGCAGTACGCGGACGGGGCGGCGAAGGTGCCGGTGCTGGGGAAGACCGTGATCCCCAAGGAGAAGCTGCTGGGCTCGGGCGCGGAGCTGTACATCGACTCCTTCTCCTCCATGAAGAACATGGGCAAGGCGGGTGACGCGCCGACGGCCGAGGAGTTCGAGGCCGCCGGCATCAAGCACGTCTTCCTGAAGTCGACGGCCTGCGCCTCCATGGCCAAGGCCGCCCGCACCGACCTGTCGGGCGTCGAGGCCGACATCGAGGAGCTCGGCAAGATCACCGGCACCTCGCGGCGCGCCACCGAGCTGGTGGAGGGCATGCGCAAGAAGACGGGCGAGGTGCGGGGCGCCCTCAAGGACGTCCCCGAGGACAAGCGGCCGACCTACTTCCTCTTCGACTTCGACGCCGGCACCAAGCAGCCGATGGCGGTGTGCAACCGGCAGGTCGCCAACGCCGTGATCACCCAGGCCGGCGCGCGGAACGTCTTCGCCGGCTGCGACGGCGACTTCAAGCCCGTCGGCTGGGAGGACGTCGTCGCCAGGAACCCCGACTGGATCCAGCTCGCCGTCCGCAACCGGGGCAGCCAGGAGGCCGACGACAAGGCCTTCGACGAGGCCGCCGCGTTCCTGAAGTCCTTCCCCGCGACGGCCGGGCTCCCGGCCGTCCAGGAGGGCCGCTTCCTGCGCATCGGCTCCGAGCGCACCACCATCGGCGGGGTGCGCAGCGCCGACACCGTGCGCGAGATCGCGCACACGCTCCACCCGGACCGGGTCAAGTAGATGGCGACGCTCACCGCGGCCCGCGAGGAGGAGCGGGAGCAGGGCCTGCGCGCCGGCTGGGCCTGCGCCGCGCTGGGTGCCGCGCTGCTGGTGGCGCTGACCGCCTCGGTCTGCCTGGGCTCGACCTCGGTGCCGCCGGCCGAGGTGTGGTCGGCGGTGGTGCGCGGTGCCGGCGGCCGGGGGCCGGTGCCCGGCACCCAGGACCTGATCGTGTGGCAGCTCCGGGTGCCGCGCGCACTGCTGGCGGCCGTGGTGGGCGCGGGCCTGGGCCTGGTCGGTACGGCCGTCCAGGCCCTGGTCCGCAACCCGCTCGCCGACCCCTACCTGCTGGGCATCTCCAGCGGGGCGTCGCTGGGCGCGGTCTCGGCGATCGTGCTGGGGGCAGGCGCGGGCGGTGCGCTCGGCCTGGGGCTTTCCTCGGCGGCGTTCGCCGGCGCGCTCGCCTCCTTCGCGCTGGTGTGGACCTTCGCCCGGCGCGGGGGCGGTTTCCGGCCGTTGCGGCTGGTGCTGGCGGGGGTGGGCATCGGACAGTTCCTGTCGGGGTTCACCCACTACCTGGTGCTGCAGGCCGGGGACGAGCAGCAGACGCACGGCGCGCTGTTCTGGCTGATGGGCTCCCTCGGCGGGGCCCAGTGGTCCACGCTGGCACTGCCCACGGCCGCGGTGGTCGTGGCCGCGGCGGTGCTGCTGGCCCGGGCGCGGGGGCTCAACGCCATGCTGATGGGTGACGAGACCGCCGCCGGCCTGGGCGTGGACGTGACCCGGCTGCGGCGCGAACTGTTCGTGGTGACGAGCCTGCTGACGGGGGTGCTGGTGGCGGTGTCGGGGGCGATCGGCTTCGTGGGGCTGATGGTGCCGCACGCGTGCCGGATGGTGGTGGGCGGCGACCACCGCCGGCTGCTGCCGGTGGCCGGGCTCTTCGGTGCGCTGCTGCTGGTCGTCGTCGACCTGGTGGCCCGTACCGCCCTGCCCGACCAGGAGTTGCCGGTGGGCGTGGTCACGGCGCTGATCGGTGCTCCGGCGCTGCTGTACCTACTGGACCGACGGATGGAGCGGCTGTGAGGATCGCCATCGAGGGCCTCGAAGTGACGCTGTCCGGGCGGACGGTGGTCTCGGGGGTAGGCCTGATCGCGGACGACGGCGAGATCGCCGGCCTCGTGGGGCCCAACGGGAGCGGCAAGTCGACGGTGCTGCGGACCGTCTACCGGCATCTGGCGCCGCGGGCCGGCCGGGTGCTCGTCGGCGGCACGGACATCCGGCAGCTGACGCCCGCGCAGTCCGCGCGGCAGATCGCGGCGCTCCCCCAGGAGCGGGGCACCGACTTCGAGCTGTCGGTCCGCGAGGTCGTCGCCATGGGCCGTACGCCCTACAAGCGGGCGTTCGCGGGCGAGGACGCGGCCGACCGGGACGCAGTGGCCGACGCGCTGGCCCGGGTGGGCATGAAGGACGCGGGACGGCGCCGGTTCTCCACGCTGTCCGGCGGCGAGCGCCAGCGGGTGCTGCTCGCCCGGGCGCTGGCCCAGGACCCGAAGGTGCTGGTGCTGGACGAGCCGACGAACCATCTGGACGTGCGTCACCAGGTGGAGCTGCTCGCGCTGTTGCGCGCCCAGCGCCGTACGACGCTGCTGGCGCTGCACGATCTGAACGCGGCCGCGTCGGTGTGCGACCGGCTGCACGTGCTGCACGAGGGGGCCGTGGTGGCCTCGGGCGCGCCGCGGGAGGTGCTGACGCCGGAACTGCTGGCCGAGGTGTTCGGGGTCCGGGCGGCCGTGGTCGACCACCCGCTGACCGGCGACCCGCTGATCGCCTTCGATCACCGCTCGCCGGCGGCCGGGGTCCGGGGCAGAGCCCCGGAACGTCCTCAGGCGACCGCTTCGAAGTGACTGGGGCGCCCGTCGCGCAGGACGAGGCGCCCCAGCTTCTCGGCGTCCGCGCGGCGCATCAGCCGTGCCTCGCCGCCCGGCTGCCGCAGGACGGCCGTGTGCCACGGAGTGGCCCACGCGTCGGCGGAGTCCAGCAGCCGGATCCCGAACTTGGCGGCGCCCGGCCGCTGCGGGTGAATGGACAGCCGTACGCAGTGGGGGTGGCAGTCGGCGATGAGGTCGCCCCAGGCGCGGCTGCGGGCGATGACGCCGTACGCCCGGCTGCGGCACTCGCGCTGCAGGGCGGAGCGCGTGCCGGTGAAGCCCGCCGTGTCCTCGACGAGGAAGCGGGTGATGCCGCGGTAGAGCCGGGCGGTCTCCTCGTCGGTGCGGACCTGGGCGCGCAGCGAGTCGGTGGAGGGGGCGTATGCCTCGGTGACCAGGGCGCGCTTGGTGTCGTGGTCCGCGTCGCCGTGGACGTGGCGCATGTCGAAGGTCTCCAGGTGGCGCAGGCCCAGGTCGTGGATCAGGTCGCGCAGGGCGTCGCCGTAGGCGTCGATGTGCGCGTCGGGCACGTTGATGAGGTCGCCGAAGATGTGGCCGTCGGAGCAGATGAGCATGCGGGCCCCCGGCTCGTATATCTCGCCGATGCGCGCGCACAGCCGGTCGAGGAAGGCGAGCGAGAGCCGCTCGCCCTCGTCGGGGAGGTGGCCGAGGACCTTGGCGGGGTTGGGGGACTTGCAGGGGAAGCCGGGGAGGGTGAAGAGGACCGGCAGGCCCGCGCCGGTGAACCGTCGTATCTGGCGCAGCTGTTCCGGGTGGGCGCCGGGGTCGCAGGTGCCCGGCCCGGTGGTGCGGTGGTGGGGCAGCAGGAGGCCCAGGATGCGGGCCTCGACGGAGGGTGCGGCCGGGGTTCCGGGCAGGGGCGTCGCGGGGGAAGGCGCGGTGAGGGTGTCGCTGCGGGGGGTCATGCGGTCGTTCCACGGGAGTGCGGGCATACGGGCAGGTCGAAGGCGACGGGCAGTTCGCTGGTGCCCCGGCCGAGGACGGCGGGGATCCAGTCGAGCTCGTCATCGGGGACGGCCAGGCGCAGGCCCGGCAGCCGCGCGAGCAGCGTGGAGAGGGCGACCTGGAGTTCGATGCGGGCGAGCGCGGCACCGGGGCAGAAGTGGATGCCGTGCCCGAAGGCCAGGTGCGGGCCCTGTGCCCGGTCGAGGTCGAGGGTGTCGGGGTCGGGGAAGCGCCCGGGGTCCCGGTTGGCGGCGCACAGGGAGACGATCACGGAGTCGCCGGCGGGGACGCGGGTGCCGTGCAGGTCGGCGTCCTCGGCGAGGAAGCGCCAGGTGGTGAGCTCGAAGGCGCTGTCGAGGCGCATCAGTTCCTCGACGGCGGCCGGCATCAGCTGCGGCTCGGACCGCAGCCGTTCGAGCGCCTTCGGGTGACGCATCAGCGCGACCAGGGCCGTGGTGATCTGATTGGTGACCGGCTCCTGCCCGGCCACCAGCAGCTGGAAGATCATGGAGTCCAGCTCCTCGGGGCTCAGCTCGCCCTCGTCGCGGGCGGCCACCAGGCGGCCGATGAGCCCGTCCCCGCCTTCGGCGCGGCGGTCGGCGACGACCTCGGCGATGTAGTCCTGCAGTTCGCGCAGCAGCGCCTCGTAGGCGGGCCGCCCGGGGTCGGTGGGACCCACGGGCGCCACGACCTTGCCCCACTCGCGCCGGAAGCCGGCCGCGAGGTGCGGGGGCAGGCCGATGACCTCGGCCAGCACCTGGAAGGGGAACCGGGCCGCGAAGCAGCGCACCAGGTCGGTGGTGTCCGCGCCGCGGTGCGGCCCGGGGGCCATGGCGTCGACGAGGGCGTCCGCCATCTCCTGGAACCGCGGCCGCAGCGCCTCCACGCGGCGCGGCGCGAAGGCGTCGGTGACCAGGCGGCGCATCGTGGTGTGCTTGGGCGGGTCCTGGTGGAGCAGATGCGCCTGCAACTGGGAGTGCTGCGGCTCGGGCATGATCGAGGCGCGTACGCGCCAGCGGTCGTTGCCGCGCGCGTGGTTCTTGCCGAGCCGGGGGTCGGCGAGGGTCTGCTGTGCGGCGGCGTGGCCGGTGACCAGCCAGGCGGTGACCCCGCTGGGGAAGAGCACCCGGTGGACGGGCCCGGCCTCACGCATCCGTGCGTACAGCGGGTACGGGTCCCGCTTGTACTCGGGGCCGTAGAGGGGTACGGGGTCGGGCAGCGGCACGGTGAGCTCTCCTCGCGAAGTCGTGGACCCCTCAGAAGTCGTACGGAACGCCCGCCGGGTTCCCGGCTGTTCGGATGTGTTCGTACGGGCCGTCGGCGGCCTGCCGCAATCTCTGGGTAGTCGGCTCCGGGGGCCCGCTGGTTCCCGGGCACGAAAGGGATAATCCTCACGCGCCGAGGAACCGGCGGGCACGGCTCCGGGCGGCTCGGAGCGTGTCACGATGCGGCGATGACCGCACGTCGAGCACGCCCCCCTCTCCGTCCGTACGCAACCCTGGCCGGCTTCGTCCTGCTACTGGCCGCCCTCTTCGGCGTCGCCTGCGCGGCCGGGTCGGCGGCCGGGCCCGCGGCACCCGGCATGCACCGCACCGGCGGTGGCGAGGGCTCCGGCGGAAGCCCGGGGGGCGGCTCCGGCCCGGGCATGGGCGGCATGCCCGGGATGGGCCACTGATGACCACGACGACGAACGCGGCGACGGATTCCGCCGTCGAGACGGAGCTGATCGTCGGCGGGATGACCTGCGCGGCGTGTGTGGCGCGCATCGAGAAGAAGGTCGGCCGCCTGGAGGGCGTCAGCGCGAGCGTCAACCTCGCCACCGGCCGGGCACGGATCAGCCACCCCGCCGCGGTGACCGCCGCAGAACTGGTGGCGGTGATCGAGGGCGCGGGCTTCACCGCCTCGCTGCCCGAGCCGCCGGCCCCCGATGAGCCGGGGCCCGGGGAGAGCGCCGGCACGCCGGACGCCCCGGCGGTCACCCGGCTGCTGATCACCGCCGTGCTGTCCGTGCCGGTGCTGGTCCTGTCCATGGCTCCCGCCCTGCAGTTCCGCAACTGGCAGTGGCTGTGCTTCGCGCTGGCCACGCCCGTGGCCGTCTGGGGGTCGTGGCCGTTCCACGGTCGGGCGCTGCGGGGCTTGCGGCACTCGGCCGCGACCATGGACACGCTCGTCTCCCTCGGCGTCCTGGCCTCCTACCTCTGGTCCGCGTACGCGCTGTTCCTCGGCGGTGCGGGCAGGCCGGGGATGACGATGCCGTTCACGCTGGTGCCGTCGGCGATGGGCGGCACCGCCGACATCTACCTGGAGGCGGTGGTCGGCGTACCGCTGTTCGTGCTGACCGGCCGGCTGCTGGAGGGGCGGGCGCGGCGGGGCACGGGCTCCGCGCTGCGGGCGCTCGCCTCGCTCGCGGCCAAGGACGTGGTGGTACGGACCGCCGAGGGCTCGGAACGCCGTGTTCCCATCGCGGAGTTGAAGCTCGGCGACCGCTTCGTCGTACGGCCCGGCGAGCGGGTGGCCACCGACGGCGTGGTCGTCGCGGGCACCTCGGCGCTCGACCTGTCACTGGTCACGGGCGAGAGCGCGCCGGTCGAGGCCGGGCCCGGCTCGCCCGTGATCGGTGGCGCGGTCAACTCCGGTGGTGTCCTGGAGGTACGGGCCGAGGCGGTCGGCGCGGACACACAACTCGCCCGGATCGCCCGGCTGGTGGAGGACGCGCAGGCGGGCAAGGCCCGGGTGCAGCGCGTCGCGGACGCCATCGCCGGGGTCTTCGTCCCGGCGGTCCTCACCGTCGCCGTCACCGTCCTCGGCTTCTGGCTGGGCGCGGGCGCCACCGTGCAGGCGGCGGTCACCGCGGCGGTCGCGGTGCTCGTGGTCGCCTGCCCGTGCGCGCTGGGCCTGGCCACCCCCACGGCCCTGCTGGCCGCGACGGGCCGCGGCGCGGGCCTCGGCATCCTCGTCAGCGGCCCGCAGGCCCTGGAGGGGCTGCGCCGCGTGGACACGGTCGTGCTGGACAAGACCGGCACGCTGACGACCGGTTCGATGACGGTGACCGAGCTGACCGGCGACGAGCGGGCCCTGCAGCTCGCGGCCGCGGCCGAGGCCGGCTCGGAACACCCGGTCGGCCGCGCGATCCACGCCCACGCGCTGGAGACGGCGTCCGGGCCCCTGCCGCCCGCGACGGACTTCGTCGCGACGGCGGGCATGGGCGTACGGGCACGGGTGGACGGCCACGTGGTGGAGGTGACGCGGCCGGACGGTGGCCCTGGCGCCGGGGGCGTCACGGGACGGGCCGCGGCGGGGGAAGCCGCCCCCGCCGCACCGGCGGGCAACCCGGGGGGCGAGGGCCCGGCGGCACTGCGACCGCCGCTGGCCGACGCCCTCCGGCGGGCCGGGGAAGCCGGCAGGACCGCTGTCCTCGTGACCGTGGACGGCACCGCCGAGGCCGTCATCGCCCTCGGCGACACCGTGCGGGCCGGGAGCTACCGCGCCGTCGACCATCTCAAGCGGCTCGGCCTGCGCCCCGTCCTGGCCACCGGCGACAGCGAGGCCGCCGCCCGCTCGGTCGCCGCCGAGCTCGGCATCACCGAGGTCCACGCACGGGCCACGCCCGAGGACAAGGCCGAGCTCGTCCGCTCGCTGCGCGAGCGCGGACACCGGGTCGCGGTCATCGGCGACGGGGTCAACGACACCGCCGCCCTCGCGGGCGCGGACCTCGGCATCGCGATGGGCAGCGGCACGGACGCGGCCATCGGCGCGGCGGACGTGACGCTCGTACGCGAGGACATGAGCGCCCTGGCCGACGCCGTACGCCTGGCCCGGCGCACCTCCGTGACCGTGCGCTCCAACCTGGCCTGGGCCTTCGGCTACAACCTGGTCACCGTGCCGCTCGCCGCGGTCGGGCTGCTGAGCCCGATGGTCGCCGCGGCGGCGATGTCCGCCAGCTCCCTGCTGGTGGTCGGCAACAGCCTGCGGCTGCGCGGCTGGCAGCCGCGGCCCGGCAGGGCCGTCCGGAACAACAAGCCGTCCCCAGGGGGCATCTGATGAAGGACTCGCTGATCAGCGCCGGGCGAGCCGCTCTCGTCCCGCTCGTGGCGTGCGCGGTGGCCCTCGGCGGCCTGACCGCCTGGACCGCCTCCGGCGCGGCGGGCCGGCCCGCCGCGGTGACGGTCGAGGACGCACGCGTCCTGGTGCCGTTCGGCATCGAGAACACGGCGGCGATGTTCCGGCTGCGCAACGCCGGGGACGCGGACGACGAGCTCATCGGCGTCGACGTGCCCTCCGCGGGCGGCGCCATGCTGAGCCGTACGGTCGTCAAGAACGGCGCGGGCTCGATGCGCATGGTCCCCTCCGCGACCGTCCCCGCCCGCGGCACGCTGAAGATGACGCCCCACGGCCTGGACATCATGGTCTACCGCCCACCCCAGGTCCGCGTGGGCGACCGCCTCCCCTTCGTTCTCCGCTTCCGCGAAAGCGGCACGATCCGGGCGGAGGCCACGGTGGTGAGGGCGGGAAGCTGAACGCTCCCGCGGGGCGGGGTCCCTGTCCAAGCCGCCGGGAGACGCTGTCGGCACGACACGGAGCGCTGTCGGCCGCCCGGGCACAATCCAGCCCGTCCGGGGACACCTCCCAGCGGTAGTGGCTGGGGAGTTTGCGGACCGGGGTCCGGGGCGGAACCGCCACGCGGCGGAGCCGCATGTCGGATACGGCGGGAAGGGGCGGGGTGGGGAAGAACCACCCCGCCCCGCACCGCACCTCCCCGGGGGCCGGGGCACACGTGGTTACCCCGCAAGCACGGGCACGGGCATCGGCACCGCCACCGCCTCCCGCTCAGCCGTCTCCAACTGCCCGATCAGCGCCTCCCGCGCCCGCGCCACCCGCGACCGCACCGTGCCCACCGGACACCCCGCGACGACCGCGGCCTCCGCGTACGGCAGCCCGAGCATCTGGGTCAGCACGAACGCCTCCCGCCGCTCGTACGGCAGCCGGTCCAGCAGCTGCGACAGCGCGACACCTTCATCGAAGCCGGGCAGCTCCGCGCTCTGCGCGCGCTCCGCGGCCGACTGCCAGTCGTCGGTGTCCGACAGGCGCGGCCGGGCCGCCTGGAAGCGGAGCCGGTCCACGACCGTGCGGCGGGCGATGGACAGCAGCCAGGTGCGGGCCGACGAACGGCCCTCGAAGCGCGGCAGGGAGCGCAGGGCCCGCAGGAACGTCTCCTGCACGAGGTCGTCGGCGCCCTGCGGGTCGTTGCTCAGCCGCGCCACGTACCGCCGCACATCGCTCTGCAGGGCACGGATGAACCGTTCGACCGCGTCGGCGTCGCCGCCGCGCGCCGCCAGCGCCCAGGCGGTCACCGTCTCGTCGTCACGCACAGCGGCCCCCGGTGCGGGGAGTCGTACCGGTGCCGGGGACGATGGCGGGGTGCACTGCAGTGAGTTCCGTACCGCTATATCCGCGCGCGTCGACGGCGAGGAGCTGCCGCCGGAGGTCTCCGGGGCGGCACTCGACGCGCATCTGCTGAGTTGTTCCGCGTGCCGTGACTGGGGCCGTCGGGCCCGCCGGCTGAAGACGCTGGCGGCGGGCCTGCGTCCGGTGTGACGAGAGCGGCGGTGTGAGGGCAGGGGTCATCGCCCTGGGTCCTTCCTGGAATCCGGGCGCCCGGCCGCAGGGGCGGCGGGCGGGCCCGGTGACGTGATCCGACCTGGTCGGTCGCCGTCAGCGGCCCCGGGGTGAGCCGGTCAGCAGACGGCGACGCGAGCCGGCGGACCGCGCGTGGCCAGGACGTGGGCGTACAGCAGCCGGCGAAGCCGCTGGTCGGCGCGGCCCAGGCCGGCACGGACGCGGGGCGGTCCGGAGCGGACCGGCACGTCGCGGAAGAGGAGGAGAAGCGGCGTGAAGAGGCGGGCGCCGATGGTCCGGCCGAGCCGGAAGGCGGCCTGTTCGCCGCCGGAGAGCCAGATGCCGCACAGGAGCGCGACGAGCACGTGGGCGGACCACATGCCGAGGGCACCGTGGCCGGCGTGCATCGACATGCCTGCCATGTCCATCCCGCCCATGGCGTGGTCCATGGACGGGATGGACATGGGCATGGGCATGGGCATGGGTGTGGTCATCGCGTGACCGGCACCGCCGCACAGGGCGGACGAGCCCGTGGAGCCCAGGTCCGCCACGACGGTGCCGGCCCCGCCGGCTGCATCGGCCGCCTGGTGCCCCGCGCTCTGCACGATGTTCTGGGTGACGTTCTGCGCGAGCGTGAAGAACGAGTGCAGCCCGGTCTGCGCTCCCACGGTGGCGAGCGTGATCAGCAGCGGTCCGCGTTCGCGCCCCGCCAGGAACCAGGCACAGGCGCCCGTCGTCGACAGCGCGACGGCTATGGCCCACCACGGGACCGTGGTCCCGGACATGACGGCGTGCCCCAGGGCCGCGAGCAGCACGCAGACCGCTGCGAACACCCCGGCTCGCAGCGCACGCGGTACCTGCCCGGTCTCCTGCCCTGCTCTCATGACGGAGACATCGTTGCACCCGCCCCGCGCGGCCCGACGCCGGGGGGCTCGCTCACGCCCGTACGACCCCCCGCTCGGGCGCATGGCTCCGCCCCGTACCGTCCGCCCGGCGGTACGGGGCGGCGGGCCGCCGGCTCGGGGGGAATGACCGGCGACCCGGTCCCGTCGCGCCAGTGGGACTCGCGCTGTCGAGTCAACCGCGCGCCGGGCCCCGGTGGCAGCGTGTGCGAGGGGGTGGGTGCGGGTGCGCCGCGCACACCCCGTGTGGACGGCCGGCTTCCGGTAAGCGTCAGGCCCGGCCGCCCCGCCGGGCCGGCAGCCAGGCGGCGCTGCCCTTGTCGCCGAAGCGGCTGCCTATCGCCCCCTTTATCACCGAGAGCGCGGCGGGCAGCGCGGCGATGGCGGCGGCCTTGATCGCGGAGACGCTGGTGAGGTCGAACCCGTCCGCGATGAGCAGACCGAGGAAGGTGGTCACGTAGGCGGCGAGGGTACGTTCGGCGATGTCGGCAAGCACCTGGCGCATGAATGGTCTTCCGTTTCAGGGAGTTCTTGATTACGGGACGTTCGTGTTTCGGCACGTACTGGTGTCGGGACGTACTTGATGTCGGGACGTACTGGTGTCGGGACGTACTTGCGGAGTTCAGGACGTTCGGTCGGTTCAGCACTTGTTCCCGGTGGAAGAGTCGCCGTTGTGACGTGTGCACCGCAAGCTCTGCTGTCCCGGGATGTACCCGCTCCGGGCCACTTCGGCACCGGCGCACCGGCGCCCCCAGCGGTATCGTCACGACGACGGCCGACGACGGCCGAGACGGCCGGCGAACGCCGTGGGCGTCCGGGGAAGCCGGTCCGCTGGGAGGGGTTCCTATGGCCGACGCGGTCAATCCATGGCTGGCGATGGCTTCCGGCGCCGATCCCGCCGAGCGGTGCCGCCGACTCCGCGGCGCGCACGCCGCGTTCGTCTCCGGGGGCGTGCTGAGCCCACGCGTGCGCGCGGTGGTCGCCGACTCCTGGCGGCGGTCCGCGGCGGCGCTGCCCGCGCCCGAGTTCACGGTCCCGGTCGAGCTGGCCGACGGCGCACTGGAGAGCTACCGCCGCGCGCATCCGCTCGCGCGGGCGATGCCGCTCTTCCGCGAGTTGCTCGGCTCCATCGCCGACGACGGTGCACATCTGCTCGCGGTCTGCGACGCTGCGGGCCGCATGCTGTGGGTCGAGGGGCACCGGGGCGTACGCAGCCGGGCGGAGGGCATGAACTTCGTTCCGGGCGCCCGCTGGGACGAGCGCCACGCCGGCACCAACGCGCCGGGCACGGCACTCGCCCTGGACCACGCCGTGCAGATCTTCGCCACCGAGCACTACAACCGTCTGGTCCAGCCGTGGACCTGCGCCGCCGCGCCCGTCCACGACCCGCGCACCGGGCGGCTGCTGGGCGCCGTGGACATCACCGGCGGCGACCATCTGGCGGGCCCGCACAGCCTGGCCCTGGTCCAGGCCACCGCGCGCGCGGCGGAGGCGCAACTGGCGACCGCCGCCACCGGACCGCGCCACGCCCTGTCCGTCCTGGGCCGCGACGAGGCGCTCCTCGTGACGGACGGCCGGCGATTGCGGCTGGGAAGACGGCACAGTGAGATCCTGGCCCTGCTGGCGGACCGCCCCGAGGGCCTGACGGGTGATCAACTGGCTTTCGCCCTCTACGGGGACCGGCCGATGCCCATGGTGACACTGCGGGCGGAGCTGTCCCGGCTGCGACGGCTGGCGGGCGACCTGATGGCCTCTCGCCCGTACCGCCTGAACGTTCCGCTGGAGACGGACGCGTCGGCCGTGGAGCGGGAGTTGGAGGCAGGCGACCTCCGGGCCGCCCTCCACGCGTACAACGGTCCCCTCCTCCCCCTCTCCGAGGCCCCGGGGGTGTGCCGGATGCGCCGGCTGCTGGAGGACCGGCTGCGGCGGGCGTTACTGGGCAGCGGTGACGCGGGGGCGCTGCAGCTGTGGGCCGACAGCCGGTGGGGCGAGGAGGACCTGGAGGTGTGGGAGCGACTGCTGACCGCGCTCCCACGGAGCGCGGCGCACCGCGGCTCGGTGGCGGCGCGTGCGCGGCACCTGCGGGCAACGTTCGTGCAACCTGCGCGGGGCTAGCGTCCTGACGGCAATCGCCCGCCACGCAGGCACCCGTCAACCGAAAGGGCCCGCCCTCATGACCCGCTACGCCGGCCCGGGCTCCCCCGACGCCATCGTCACCTACCGGCCGCGCTACGACCACTGGATCGGCGGCGAGTACGTACCGCCCAAGCAGGGCGGCTACTTCGAGAACCCGACCCCCGTCACCGGCCTGCCCTTCACCGAGGTCGCGCGCGGCACCGCCGAGGACGTCGAACGCGCCCTGGACGCCGCCCACGCCGCCGCACCCGCGTGGGGCCGCACCTGCGCGGCGGAGCGCGCCGCGGTCCTGAACGCCATCGCCGACCGCATGGAGCGCAACCTGGAGATCCTCGCGGTCGCCGAATCCTGGGAGAACGGCAAGCCCGTCCGCGAGACCCTCGCCGCCGACATCCCGCTCGCCATCGACCACTTCCGCTACTTCGCGGGCGCGATCCGCGCCCAGGAGGGCACCCTCTCCGAGCTCGACGAGGACACCGTCGCCTACCACTTCCACGAGCCGCTGGGCGTGGTCGCCCAGATCATCCCGTGGAACTTCCCCATCCTGATGGCGGCCTGGAAGCTCGCCCCGGCACTCGCGGCAGGCAACGCCGTGGTCCTCAAACCGGCCGAGCAGACCCCGGCGTCCATCCACGTCTGGCTGGATCTGGTGGCGGACGTCCTCCCTCCGGGTGTGGTGAACATCGTCAACGGCTTCGGTGCCGAGGCCGGCAAACCACTGGCGTCCAGCCCCCGGGTAGCCAAGATCGCCTTCACCGGCGAGACGACGACGGGCCGCCTGATCATGCAGTACGCCTCGGAGAACCTGAAGCCGGTCACGCTCGAACTGGGCGGCAAGAGCCCCAACATCTTCTTCGACGACGTCTCCGCGGCCGACGACGACTTCCTCGACAAGGCCCTTGAAGGATTCGCCATGTTCGCCCTCAACCAGGGCGAGGTCTGCACCTGCCCGTCCCGGGCCCTGATCCAGGGCGGCCACTACACGACCTTCCTGGAAGCGGCGATCGACCGCACCGAGCAGATCCGGCCCGGCCACCCCCTGGACACCGACACCATGATCGGCGCCCAGGCCTCCAACGACCAGATGGAGAAGATCCTCTCCTACTTCGACATCGCCCGCCAGGAAGGCGCCCGCACCCTCACCGGCGGCGCCCGCGCCGAACTCGACGGCGAACTGGCGGGCGGCTACTACGTCCAGCCCACCATCTTCGAGGGCCGCAACGACATGCGTGTCTTCCAGGAGGAGATCTTCGGCCCGGTCGTAGCGGTAGCCCCCTTCACGGACTTCACCGACGCCATCACCCTCGCCAACGACACCCTCTACGGCCTGGGCGCCGGCATCTGGACCCGCAACGGCACCACCGCCTACCGCGCCGGCCGAGCCATCCAGGCCGGCCGCGTCTGGACCAACTGCTACCACGCCTACCCGGCCCACGCGGCCTTCGGCGGTTACAAACAGTCAGGCATAGGCCGCGAGGGCCACAAGATGATGCTGGACCACTACCAGCAGACGAAGAACCTGCTGGTGAGCTACTCGGCGAAGAAGCTGGGGTTCTTCTAGACCACCGGATCTACGTCTTGGCTCGAACAGTCCGTCCGCCTGCCACTGGGTAGTGAAGGGCCTGCAGCTCGCAGAAGGAGTCGATCCCCTCTGCTCCGCACTCTCGCCCGATGCCGGAGTGTTTGAACCCGCCGAAGGGCGCTGCCGGATTGAACGGGGCACCATTGATCTCCAGTTGGCCTGCCCGCACCCGCCGGGCGACCGCGGTTGCCCGCTCATCGCTGCGGGACCACACCGAACCATGCAGCCCGTAGCGCGTGGAGTTCGCCAGGCGGACGGCGTCGTCGTCCCCGTCATGGGTCATGATCGAAATGACTGGCCCGAAGATCTCCTCCTGCGCCAGATCCATGTCCTCGGTCACGTCGCTGAACACGGTCGGTGCGAAGTACAGACCGTCCATATCTCGCTGAGGAACCACCGGGCGAGCGCCTCCAGCCACCCCGAGTTCACATGCGCGAGCGACCCGCGTCTTGGCGTCTGCGCTGATGAGCGGCCCCAGGTTGGTATCAGGGTCAGCGGGATCGCCAACGACGTACGTGGCTGTGATCGTCCGCGCAAGTTCCTCTGTCTCGCGAACCAGCCGTCGCGGCACGATCAGCCGGCTCCATTGGAGACACGCCTGCCCGCTGTTGAACATCGCCTGATCGATGGACGCTGCGACTGCCTGAGCTATGTCTGCGTCATCGAGAATCAATGAAGCACTCTTGCCCCCGAGCTCCAAGTGCACGCGGCTGAGGTTCGTTGCCGCTGCAGCGGCCACCGAGCGGCCGGCGCGCACCGAGCCGGTGAACGAGATCAGGTCGGTGGTGGGAGAAGATGCCAGTGCTGATCCGACCCTCAGCCCGTCACCGAACACGATATTGAGCACGCCGGCCGGCAATTCGCTGCGCTCGGCCAGTCGTGCAAGGTATGCCGCATGCAGTGGCGTCCGTTCGCTGGGCTTGAGCACGACCGTGCACCCGGCGAGCAGAGCCGGTACAACCTTTTGCAGGGTGAGGATCAGCGGCACATTCCAAGGCGTGATCGCCGCCACTACCCCGGCCGGCACCCTACGGATGATGGAATTGCCACGCCGCTCCTCGTCCAGCACAGACGCTGCATCAATGCACGCTCGGGCGACGTCGATCGCAAGACCCACCTGAACATTGCGGCTCAAGGTGATCGGCGTGCCCGCCTCGCGGGATATCAGCTTGCTAAGGAATTCGGAATCGGCCTCGATCAGCCGCAGCCAGCTCTGCACCGATTTGAGTCGGTCATCGCGTGGTGTCTCGCTCCAGCCGGGTAGCGCTGCGGCTGCGCCCGCGAGAGCGGCCTCCGCGTCTGCCGCTTCACCCCGGGGGACGCTCCCGATGAGGCTGCCGTCGGCCGGATTGCTCACTCGATCGATTTCCGGGCCGTTCGAGGGAACCCATACACCGCCGATCCAGTGTTCGCGGTGGTGAAACGAGAAATCGGTGATGGACGGTGCGAGCGGCATTGACTGCCCCTCCTTCGATGTTTCGCAGACGAGCACCCTCATTCAGATCATCACCCGCGATACCCCTGAGCGGTCGGATAGTCGATGTTGACGATCTGTTCCGCTCGAAACTGGGTACGATGCGGATCGGAGCTGACCGGCGCGAGCATCAAACGGGCGGACAGAGGTTTCGCCCACCGTGCCGACAGTGCCGCCATATCCCTGATCACGGCGACCACCTCATGATCCTGAGTCGATCCGGGCAAGGGGATCGTGTCCAATCCGGCACCGCAGACCGACGAGTACGCGAGCACTGAGTCGGCATTGATTCGGCCCTCCTGCCAGGCGAGTGCGAGCACCCTGTCTTCGAGTACCGGGAGCATCAGACCCGCATATCCGACAGTAGGCTGGCTGACCGACCGAATGCCAGCAGTAACTGCAGCGCAGGTTGCGATCGTGCCGGGGGAACCGAACCGGATTCCACCGACATTCTCCAGAAACTCTCCGATGCTGGCATCCGGCGCACAGGCCGGCGACGGATCGAAACCATGGAACAGCAGGCCATGCTGCTCGCATGATGGCCTCAGCAAGTCTTCGAACGAGGCCAGCTGATCCTGCAGACATATCCTGGTCAGTTGTGTCGTCTCCGCCAGGTCGCGGGGTGGATTCGCTCGGGCGCGTGCGAGCAGTGTGCCGGCCGACTGCAGTCCCACGCTCACCCCTGCATTGCCGCCGTCGCTGAAGGAGCCGGGAAACAATGGAGCGTTGGCGCCCAGATTGGCGACTGCCGCGAATCGAAAGTTGGCATCACCGTCACGGCTCGCCAGCTCGCGGATCACAGCCCCGCTGAAATCGACGGCGGAGTGGTCCACGTCGGCACGATCAGCGACGACAACAGACAGGAACAGCGACGGGTATTCAGTCAGCACTTCTGCGACTTGGGAAGGCGTGAGCTCCACAAGCGCGGCAGGCCGCAATGCGCCCAGAGAGGCACTGCCCACGCCCGCCCGCCGGCAGCCTTCCACGAGATCAGCGGCTCGCGTGTAGAGTTGATCGTGGTTCAGCGGCCCGTCCAGTGCCGGGCTGGAAAGGCGGACCGTCTGCACTTCGAACCCGGCGCGCGTGATCTTGTCACCGATCGCCAGTGCTTTCTCGCCGTATTCGCTGATGCCGACGCCACTGGCTCGCCCACCCTCGAACATTTCGTCAGGAAGGCAGAGGGTCACGGCACGCACCTGAGAAGCAGGCCTCGTCTCTGTCATGCGTGAAGCACCACCGGAAGTTCGTTCAAACCCCAGGTGAAATTCGACCCGTTGTAGCGTGGCTCGCCCTCGAGCGTCATCGATCCCACCATGCTGCGCAGCGTCCGGAGATACGCCGTGATTTCCAGCCGCGCGAGCCGGCTCCCCAGACACATATGGCGGCCCGCGCCGAAGCTGAGATGCCGGTTGCCGGTCCGTCCGACATCGAACGTATCCGGGTTGTCGAATATCTCTGCATCTCGGTTGGCCGAGCCGATCCAGGTCACGACGCGCTGTCCGGGCCCGATCTCGACCTCGCCCACCCGAACTGCCTCGGTTGTGGTCCGCAGCACGTGCATCCCGGGCACCGACCAGCGCAGTCCTTCCTCGGTTGCGACGGCCGGGTCGACCTCTCCCCGGGCGATTCGACGCCATTGGTCCGGGTGCTCCACCAGCTGATGCGTGAGCGCAGCCAGCGTGTACCGGGTCGTTTCGTTTCCACCGGCCAGAATCCCGCTGAAATTGAAGACCAGTTCCTCGTCGGTCAACTGCGGGCTGCTGTGGGTCAGATCAGTGAGGCTGCTGATGAATTCGTTCGCACCGGTTCTGCGATTCTCGCTCACCATGTCGTTGAAGTACTTGAAAATCTCACTGTTTGCCGTGATTCGGTGAAGCTCCGAGGGCGATTCGAACGCCTCGGTGGTCTTCTTTCCGATCCATTCCCAGTCCGAACGGGGCAACCCCATGATCGCGCAGATGACATCGGTCGGGATGTGCTCGATATGCTTGATCAGATCCGGTTCGGGGTTCCGAACGGCCGTTGCGACGACGTCGGCGACGACCTTCTCCACATACTCTTCGGCCCTGGCGAGAACCTCGTTCGAGAACGGCTGGATGAGCACGCGCTTCATCCGCGTGTGATCGGGCGGGTCGGAAACGATCAGCATCTTGTTCGCGACGGCGTCGACAGCGCGGTCTGTCGAGCCGAGCCGCATGCCTTTCGTCGAGCTCATCCTCGTGCTGTCTCTGTGAACGGACACCACGTCGCGGTACCTGGTGACGCTCCAGAACCCCTCCGGCTCCCCGGCGGAATGCTGCCAAGACACTGGATCATTTGCCCGGTACCACGCGAAGGCATCGTAGAACCTGGTTCCGTCGAACAGACCTGGCTCGAACAGGTCCGGCGCCGTCCGCTGCTTCACCCGCACACCACCCGACGTGGAGCGGTCTCGAACGCGACGTCGGAGAAGATCCCGGTGAGGACGTCCCGGTCCATGAACTCGTGATGATCTGCATCGATCACCTGATGCCCGTGGTAATCGGTCGATCTGTCACGCCATCCGGCCATCTGCGCGGTGCTGACGACTCTGTCGCGGCGTCCCGACACCGATCGGAGCGATGTGCTCGTCAGCGCTGTGGACGGGACTTGATAGTCGGCCATGAGACGCAGGTCCGAGCGCAGCGCCGCGACGGCGTAACGGGCGAACTCGGACTCGCGGACCGATGGATGCAGCAGAGCCGTCAACTCTGCCAATGGCGGGTTCGCCGATGGAAAGGTCCCCCAGTGCTCAGGCGACCGGGCCGCGGCCACCACCAGCGAACGAGGCGCCGCGCCCTCGGGTTCGAGCTTCCTCGCAACCTCGTAAGCGACGAGCGCACCGAGGCTGACGCCAAGGAAGACCAGCGGTCGACGATGTGTTGGATCGCGCAATTCGGCGCTGATGCAATCGACCACCTCGGAGAGGTTGTTCGCTGGAGAGTCCAGCAACCGGTCCTCGCGACCCGGCAACTGCACCCCTGACAGGTTCAGCCCGGAGGGTAGCGCCGGTGCGATCGATCGCAGGCGCAAGCAACCTGCGCCCGCCTGCGGGAACACCACCACTGTCGTGGAGGCACTCTCGCCGGCCGCGGTGAAGGATCGTAGATAGGTCACACCGGCCTCGTTTCTTCGATCCGGTTTGCCAGCGCTCGAGGAGTCCGGGCCGTGAGGACGTCGGTGATCGAAACTGTGACCTCGAGCTGCGTCTCCATGCGAGAGGCCAGCTGAGCCGCAAGTAGTGAATGTCCACCGACAGCGAAGAAGTCGGAGTCTTCGGCGACGCTGTGCCCGAACACGTCACTCCAGGCCGCGAGGACACAGTCGAGGAATTGGCCATCGCGCATGGACCGGGCGCTGTCTCCCACCGCGTTGTTCTGGTTGCCGGACAGTTCGACATCGCCGAGCGCAGCCACCTCGCGTCGCGAAACCTTACCGGTTGGCTCCAGCGGAACGTCGACGATTCGATGCATGAAGGTCGGGCACAGCTGTCGTGGCAACCGTGAGGAGAATTCGGAGGTGAGCCGCTTTCGCAGGCCATCGTCCAGGTGGGCGCCGGATGCCGTCTGGAGACCGATTGCGAGTGTGGGTGGATCACCACGCGTATAGGCCACCGCCCCCTCGACGCCACTCACCTCGCAGGCGATGTTCTCGATCTCCTCGAGTTCTATGCGGAAACCACCTATTTTGACCTGATTGTCGGCCCTGCCGAGGATGCTCAGCTGACCGTCGGCACGGAGCACCCCCAGGTCCCCGGTCCGGAAATATCTGGCGTCGCTCCGGTCGATGAACCGATCCGTGCTCGGCCCGCTCGTGCTGACGTACCCGAGAGCGACTCCGATGCCACCGATCAGGACCTCGCCGGTAACGCCCGGGGGGACCTCGTTCAGGTCGGCGTCGACGACGGTGACTGTGTAGCCGGACATCGGACGACCGATCGTGCGGGGGTCCTCCCGGCGGGCGGTATCGGCCATGGTGGCGGCGATTGTGGTTTCGGTCGGCCCGTACACGTTGATCACCCGGTCGGCGATCTCCTGGAGTCGAACGACGAGGGAGTCCGGGCAGCGCTCTCCAGCCACCACGGCAACCTCGACCTCCGGCAGCTCCTCGAGCGCGGCGTAGAGCGAGGGGGTCATGCAAAGATTGTCGATTTTCTGTGCGACCAGGGCCTGTTCCACGCCCCCGAGCGTGGTGTCGATCGCGACGCACGTGACGCCATTGACGAAAGGAGTGAGTATCGACCACAACCAGCCGTCGAAACCCGGAGAGACAACCGAAACGGCTCGACTGCCCGGCCGATATCTCAGCGATTCGGCACTGGCCAGAAAATTCTCCAGGCTGGCAGAGCCGACGCGAACGCCCTTCGGGCGACCGGTGGTGCCTGAGGTGTAGACGACGTATGCCTCCAACTCACCCTCACCACGGGTCCATTCGTCACAGCCGAGCCCGGTGAAGGGAAGGCCCACAGACTCGGTCTCGGAGTCGTACGTCTCGACCACCATGAGGCCCAGGTCTGCGGCATTCGGTTCCGACGACACGACTGCCGAGCAACCGGCATCCTGCGATACCCAGCGCAGACGTTCGATCGGGTGCCGTTCGTCAAGCAGCACCGCCGACGATCCGTTTGCCCAGACCGCAAGCAGGCTGCTGAGTGCGTATCGTGACCGGCCGGCCATGACGGCGACTCGATCACCCACCCCGATTCCGGCCCGCTCAAGTCGGCCGGCCAGGGTCCGAGTCGAGGTGGCGATTTCTCTCCAGGTCAGCCCACGGCCGTCAATTCCGATCACCCCGACCCGGTCGGGGTACTCGTATGCCCAGCGTTCCAGCGCCTTCTTGGCGTGTGATACGTAAGGAACAGCTGGAGTGCTGACCAAAACAGGTTTACTCACAAAATCCCCCCGGTCCGCCAAGAATTGTCTGGCGTCAAGATACTGATGCTGTCAGCCGTCATCCCGGCTTGGTGGCCCACAGAATGAAGTTCGTGCCGAAGAACTTCTTGCGCCACCCGATGTCCTTGAAATCGAGTCCACTCAGAATATCGGCGATGTTTTGCGGTGACTCGAAGGCGAGCGTGCTGGATTCGAGATAGGTATAAGATGATCGGTCGCGAGCCACAACCTGCCCCAGCAGTGGAACGATGATGCGCATCCCCCACTTCACGATCAGCTTCATCGGGCCGCCGGGGGGGCACGTTTCGAGAATCACAATGCGGCCGCCGGGCTTGAGAACCCGGTACTGCTCGCGAAGCACTCCGTCCAGGTCTTCGACGTTCCTGAGGAGATAGCCTTCGGTAATCCCGTCGAAAGACTCCTTCTCAAACGGCAGACAGGCCGCATCCGCATGCCGCCATCGAACCGCGTCCGCCCCGGGCTTGGCCATCGCACGACTCAGCATCTCCTCCGAGAAGTCGACGCCCGTCACAGTGGCGGCAGGGTACTTTCGTGCCGCTTCCAAGGCGATCACACCTGTCCCAGTGGCCAAGTCCAACAGCTGTCCGCCCGTGGTCGGTGCGACACGTGCGGCCACCTCGCGGCACCATTTCTCATGACGGCCGAGCGTCATGACGAAGTTCATCCGATCGTAGTACCCGGCGATCTTCTGGAAGATCCCGTGCACTTCGGAGCCTTTGCCACGAGGCGTGCGGTCACTCGTCACCTCTGAGACCTCCTCCACCAGGAATGCTCACTGTCGACTCGGCCCGGGCGAGATGGCGGCTCGCTCTGGAGTCTGTTCCGGACACGTCCGACCCGACCATGACCGCAACAGCAAGGAGCCCAATCAGCGCTGATCCCACCGACAGTTGCACCCCGAAGAGCAGAAGGCCGAGAAACACCACGGACACATACATGTCCCGTTGGCCAACCAGGTTGTACTCAACCGGCGTTCGGGCCCGGACCATGGAGATCATATTAGCCACAGCCGGCAGCACCATAACGCCCATGTAAACCAGACGATCGGGTATGTTGGTGACGAGAGCGAGCACCGGGAACGCGACGTAGACCAGTGTTGTCGCTATCGCGGCGACCCAAGCACCCGAGCGCTGCGACGGCAAGAGTGCTGGAATCGTTCTGAGTCCAGCTGCCTTGTCTCCCGCGTAGTCGGGAACATTCTTCATGATTCCCTTAGCGAAATACCAGCAGAACAGGAATATTCCAAGAATAATCGGCTGGTAGGAGTCGTATCGAGGAATCTCCCACCACGAGTCCGCGAGAAGCGCACCGGCGATGTACGGTTCCGTGACCGCCATCGAGAACACGGCCATACCGATGACCGGACGGCCCTTCAGCCGAAATCTCGGCGAAGAGTAGCCGAGTACCAGGAAAACGCTGAATACCCAGAGGACAGTCTGGGCGAACGATATCATCAGCGACAGCAGCAGCATGATGCCCAGGCTCGCCGACACAACCTTCTGCAGAAGTTCTTCGCCTGCTGTTTCGACCAGCTTCAAGCGGCCGGGTACGTTCTTTCCGTCCTCGACAAGATCGGTCACGGCATTGCGAGCATTGGCCGCCAGGGGGGCGAGAATATGAAAGAGTACGCCGAGGAGCACCGCGAGATCGAAGCGGTGATCAGCCACGGCTACACCCACGCAGTAGGAGAGAGGGCTGACGAGAAGCGTGCGAGGACGCACGTTTTTGACTACCGCGCTGAAACGCGCCATGCGGCGCATAGGTCAACCTCTCTCTGATGTCGTGCGCTTTCAGAAGATACGCGCCCGGAGCGGGTGTCAGATTCGTGTGAGGGTCAGTCCGAAACCTTCACGAGGCCGCAGGGTAAGGAGAGCTCTGGGGTCGGGACCTGCGGAGTCCCGCAGCGATATCTCGAACTTGTCGACAACACTCGCCAAGAGCATGCCCATTTCCATCATGGCGAATCCTTTGCCGATGCACATATGGGCACCGGCGCCGAAAGGCAGATACTTTCCCCTTCCGGGGATGCCGTTCATGAAACGTTCCGGAACGAATTCGTCGGGCCGTTCCCAGATGATTGGGTCCCTGTGGATGGCCGCAACGTTGAGCATCACGAACGACCCTTTGGGAGCCTCGGCCGAGCCGATGAGCGCATCCTTCTTGACTTGACGCGGAATGGTCGGGGACGGCGGGAACAGTCGCATGCCCTCATTGATGACACATTCCAGAAATGTGCTACCCTGCCGCTCCTTCTGACCAGGTGATACAGGCGTACGTATCTCCTGACGGACACGCTGCTGAATGTCTGGATAACACGCCAGCAGGTAGAGAATCCACGTCAACGCACTGGCCGTGGTCTCGTATGCGGCCACAAACGCGGTCAGAACTTCGTCCCGGACCTCGACATCGGTCAATGGATTCCCGGCGTCGTCGACTTTGGCCGCCAGCAGAATATCCAGAAGGTCGTCGTGCTGTTCGCCGGTTCCGCGCCGTTCTTTTATGAGCCGATAGACGAGATCATCGAGATCTCTCATGGTCGAGGTGAAATTGCGGTTCCTCCGGCTCTGCACGCTTACTGGCAAGGAGAGCGGCAACCGGAGTCGACGCTCGACGAAGCCGAGGAGGAACGAGACCGTTCCCGGCGTGATTACGTCGGATACTGTGTCGCCGGATCGACTGAACATGCACCTCGACACTACGTCGAGGGCAAAAGCCAGCATGTCCTCGTGAACATTCAGATCTGTTCGGTCGTGGTATTCCCATCGCCTCGTGTGTTCGGCGATCACATCGGCCATCTTCTGCTGCATGCCGGCCAGGCTGGGGCGACCGTACATGGGCTGAAGAGCCCTTCGTCGCTGCAACCAATTATCGTGGTACGGATTACTGATCAATCCGTCCCCGAGTACCAACCTCAGCGGATTTTTGCCGTCCGGCTTGCCAAAGGTGTGAATATCCGAGAGGACAACGTCCGCCGCAGCGGCCCGATTTATGAAAATCATGCTCTTGGAGCCGACGTTGAAATATGAGACTTCGCTGCCGTCCGAAGCGGCGTATTGAATGGCATTCAATAAGTTCGACCGCAGCCGGAGAATATCTCCGAGCGCCGGAACGTGCACCCGTGGCGCTGTCGGCGCCGAGAGAACACCGCTATCGTGCCGTAACTGCCTCGTGGGTAATGCGCTCGTGACGGTTCCTGTCATCCCCGAACCCCTTGGTTAGCCGATGTGTCGTGCACATTGACGGGAAACTCTTCCGGTTCCGCCGAGGCCAGCACATCGCCGCAGGTTCGCGGAGTGAAGATGGAAAAGCAATGAGTTTCCCATCAACAGCGCCGGACATAGGTCCGTATTGAGTACACCGGGCGGACAGGGTGTCGCCGCCTGAAGCATTCGTACCAAGATCCCCCGACGTCACAAGTCCTACCGTCAAAGGGTCAGGTGCTGCAATATCGTGACAGGAAGTTGCCACTCGGTCCCGTCAGGGCGCGGGCGCTCACGTGACGATGCGTCATGGTCCCCTCAGCGCCCCGGCCCTGGACGGCGGGCTGCGCAAACGGGGGCCGTCGCAGTGGACGGCGAAACCGTACCGGGGTCACGGACAGCTCGGACGTGGGGCGGCGCTCGCCGTGCGGGGGCGGAGGCCCGGACCTAGCCTCGTGGAAGAGGCTTGTCCCCGTCTGTCTTGGAGGCTGCCATGAGGTACTCACCAGCACGCTGGCGAATACTCTGCGCAGGTCTGACCGTGGCGGGGACTCTGGCCGTGCCGGCGTCCGCGGGAGCCGCGTACGGTGCGACAGCTCCAGGTCCATCGATCTCGACCGTCGCCGCGCCCTCCCCCTCCCCCTCCCCCTCGCCTTCGCCCTCCCGCACCGGCTTCCCCGGGCTCAGCCCGGCTGTCGCCGCACGACTGGACGCCGCGATACAGCGGGTTATGCGCGAGACCGAAGTGCCAGGTGTGATCGTGGGCCTATCGGCGCCCGGCAAGGGGAACTACGTCCGCGCCTTCGGCGTCGCCGACAAGGCCGACGACACCGCGATGAACCCGGGCCTTTACATGCGGATCGGCAGCGAGACCAAGACCTTCACCGTGACCGCGCTGCTCGAACTCGTCGACCAGGGCAAGGTGGGCCTGGACGATCCGATCGGGAAGTACGTCGACGACGTTCCCAACGGCAAAGAGATCACGCTGCGTCAACTGGCGGGCATGCGCAGCGGCCTGTTCAACTATTCAATGGACGACGGCTTCTTCGATGCGCTCACCTCGAACCCCAAACGTCCCTTCAGTCCGCAGGAGTTGCTCGGCTACTCCTTCAAGCACCCGGTGAACTTCGCGCCGGGCAAGGAATTCGAGTACTGCAACACCAATCTGATTCTGCTGGGACTCGTCGTGGAGAAGACCGGCGGCCTTCCGCTGCACGAGTTCATCCAGAAGAACGTGGTCGAACCGGCCGGACTGCGCCACACCCTCTTCCCGACCGACGCCGCGTTCCCAAGCCCGCACGCCCACGGATACACCAACCAGACCGCCTCCGGAAAGACCGAGGACTCCACGGACTGGAACCCGTCCTGGGGCTGGGCCGCGGGCGCGATGATCTCCGACCTCCAGGACTTGCGGACCTGGGCGCGCGTCCTCGCCACCGGCACCCTGCTGACGCCCGCCTCGCAGGCGGAGCGGCTCAAGACCCGGCCGACGACCATTCCGGGGGCCGGCTACGGACTCGGCGTCCTCAATGTGCAGGGCTGGATCGGCCACAACGGCTCCCTGCCCGGCTACGAGTCCCTGACGATCTACCTGCCCGAGGAGCAGGCGACGCTGGTCGTCCTGCTCAACACCGACATCCTCCACGACAGGACGGAACCGAGCACTCTCTTCGGCCAGGCGATCACCCGGATCGTGACCCCGGACCACGTGTTCAACCTGCCGGTCCCGGTGGCCCCGCCGAAGGCGCAGTCCCCTTCCCGCTTCTGACGATCGCTCACCGGACGTATCAGCCGAATCCCCGTGCCCACTGTTCATGGAAGGTGTTCACGGAATGCTCGGCCAGTGTGTCGTGCGGGGCCTGGTGAAATAGTCCGAGTCCTTGGGGCGGGCTGCGTCGCGGCCGGCGGGGCGGGGGGCTGGTTCCAGGTGGGGTATGTACTTGGAACAGTGGATGTATGCCTCCTCAATGGTGAGATAGACCCACATTTCCGGACTACGCCCGGGCGCGATGTCAGTGGGTAGGCCGGGATGGATGCTACGTAGGTCCCAGTCGCGGTAGAGGTGGGCCACGCCGTTGACGTGAAGCCCCACGTGATGGTGCGTGAAGTCCACGAAGAGCATGCCGAGATGAGGGTTCTCGATCATGTTGCCGGCGCTGGCGAGCACACCGTTCCCGCGGAATTCGGGGTAGGCGAGCGTGTGGTCGTCGATCACGTGGACAAATCCCGGCGGCCCGGCCCGAAAGCTGGCATCGCACTCCCCATGGGAGTCGGCGGTGGCCAGGAAGACCATTGCCTGGCGGCCGATGAAGTCCCGCATCTCAGGTGTGAGGTGGGGACGCACCTGTTGATCGTAGAACCGGGCAGCGCGGTCGGCGGTGCCCAGTTGCTGCTGCAGCTGGTGTTCACCTGCTGATCCGAAAGGCGGCGGCGGCAAGGTCACGAGGGGTTCTCCTGGCAGGGCGGATAAGAGGTGCGGCTCAAGAAGTGGACAGGACCGGCGTCTCGAACGGGTCGTGATGGATGCGGTGGGGCGGGGTGCCGTTGAGGGTGAGCGTCTCCATGGCGGAGACGACCATCCGAGCCGGGCCGCTGAGAAAGACGTCATGCTCGTACCACGGCCCGTACTCGGCCAGTACTTCCGGCAGGGAGCCCCGGATTCCGGGGAGGTGCTCGTGGGAGACTGCGGCCCTGATGGTCAGCCAGTGGTGTCGTTGGGCCATCCGGAGCATGTCGTCGACCGCGTACAGCTCGGCCCCGGTCCGGGCGCCGAGGAACAGATCCACTTGATGGCGTCCCCCTCGGTGGGCGACCTCTTCAATGAGTGCGCGGATCGGGGCGAGACCGGTGCCGCCGGCCACAAAGAGCAGTTTCCTGTGATCGGCGGCATCCAGGACCATGTCACCCATCGGGGGCCCCAGCTGGAGTACGTCGCCCACCGCCGCTCGGTGCACCAGTGCGTCGCTGACCGAGCCGCCGGCCACTGCGCGCACATGAAAGGTGAGTGTGCCGTCCTCACGAGGCGCGTTGGCCGCGGAGTAGTAGCGCCACCGCTTCGGCCACCAAGGAGTCTCGACGCTCACGTACTGACCTGCGGCGTACTCGTAGGTAATGTGGGGGCGTACGGTGATTTCGGCGATGCCATGGCCGCGCGAGACACGGTGCACAACCGTGGCGGGCCACACGGCGGGCCGTACGGCCTCGTCCTGCTCGGCCGCACTGATCATGACTTGGGCGACTGTGCCGTAGGCCTTCGCCCAGGCGGCGGCGATATCCAGGGTCCACGCGGGGCCGGCGTACCGGGCCAGAGCGGCGAGGAGGCACTCGCCCACAGCCGGGAAGTGCGCGGCGAGGGTGCCGAACTTGCGGTGATCGCGGCCGAGATGTCCGCAGAAGCGGACGAGACTTTCGGGGTCGTCGGCCAGATCCACGATGCGCAACAGCGCGCGCAGGAGGCGATCGCGCTGGGCATCCATTCCCTGCGGGAACATCTGACGGACCTGGGGGTAGCGAGCGAAAAGAATTGCGTAGAAGTAGACCGTTATCTCCCCCGCGCGGGGCTCGACCACTGACAGAGAAGTCCTTATGAGGCCTATCTCGTGGTCCGACAAAGGTGCTTCGACGGCCTCCGGCTCTCCCGCATGTACGGCTGGGACCGGTACCGGGTCCTCCGGGGACGGGCGCGCGGATGTGCTGCTTGGACGACCGATCCGGAACCTCAAGGGGCCAGCGCTCCCTCATCCGCTGCTCGACATGGCTTCCATCGGGCATACCGCGAGGTGATATCGCTCAAGGCGCTTCGCCTTCGAGGCGCACAGAGGGCGGGACCTTCACTGAATCTCCATCTGAAGGGCGCGGCATGGGAGTCGAATGGGGCCAACATGAGTCCTCATTGGAGCGCAGAGTCGATGAAGCGGACGGAGTGCTTCCGGATGCCACACGATCCTCAATGAGGATCACGAAGCGGGGAAGAGGTGTATCCGCTAGATCTCGTCACAAGTTCTTGTCGCATTGCCCTGGCCGGGCCTGACCGGTGTGGTGATTTGGGGCATATATCGAGCCACTGCTGCCGCCCTGACCTCAGATGCCGTCGGAGCCCCAGGCGCAGGCCGGTGCCTCCGGGGGGGGGCAGCCGATGGCCGGCCGCGGCCGTTCAGAAGGACAAACCAGGCGAGAACGACCCGGCCGTCACCCCTGCCTGCGCCGTCACGACGCGCGCCGTTCCGTCGAGGACGTCGTGCCCGTCCCCGCCCACCAGCTCGGCGGGCCGTCGCGGGGTGGCGAGGCCGCCCGCGACCTCGGCGCCAAGCCTGTTCAGCCCGGATTCAGCCGGTATCCAGCGGCCGCGCCACCCGTCCGGCCGGAATCCGTTACCGAATGGAGCAATACGACTACCCTGCGGATGCTCCGCCCGGAGTGCGGGGTGAACCTCGGAGGCAAGGAGGTACATCCCGTGAAATCAATCCGTACCGCACTCTGCGGCACCCTGACGGCAGTTGCCGTCTGCGCGGCCCCGGCCGCCTATGCCCTCAACGACCCGTCCGCCAAGGCCGGGGCGGTTGAGCTGTCCACCGTCAAGGCCGACAGCCGTCTTGCCACCACGCACGACGATGACGACTGCGACGACGACCACGGTCGCAAGCACCACGGCGGGCGCGACCACGACAAGGGTCGTGACGACGACTGCGACGACGACGATGGCGGCAAGCACCACAAGGGCCGTGACCATCACGACGGTCGGGACGACGACTGCGACGACGACCACAACGGCCGGGACGAGCACGACGGCCACAAGAAGCACGAGGGCCGCGACGACCATGACAGCGGGCGCGACCACGGTCGCGACGACCACGACAGTGGGCGCGACCACGACAAGGGTCATGACGACCACGAGAAGGGTCGTGACCACGACAAGGGTCGTGACGACCACGACAGTGGGCGCGAGCACCACAACGGCCGTGACCACCACGACGGCGGGCGCGAGCACCACAGCGGTCACGACGGTGGCCACGACGGTGGCCGCGAACACCACGGCCGGCCGAGTCACCACGCGCACGCGGGTGGTGGCGCCACGGCCGACGTGGCCGCTTCGGAGTCCTCGGCTCTCGACACCCCGGCACTCGCGTTCGTGGGCGCCACTGCGGGTATCGCCGGTGGGCTGATCTGGTACCGCCGTCGCGCCAACACGGCCAAGCAGTGACAGGAAGCGGACCGGCGATATGTCAGAAGTGCGCACAGGTGGCTACAGCCGTCTGCTGACAGGGGCGGCCTGGGCAGCGTTGCTCATGGCTCTGTGGCTATTGAGCAACGGCAACACCGGGGAGCCGATAGCCGCGGCTCCGAAGACCGGTGAGGTCGCCACCGCCGCAGGCCGTCCCCCCGCGCACAACGGCCTGCCCCCGGCACACGAACCGTTGCCGGGGGCAGGCCCCCAGAGGCTCGTCATCAAGGCCATGGGGCTACGGGCCCCGATCGAGGGGCACGGGCTGGACCCGCTGGGCGGGGTCGAGGCGCCCCCGTACGAGCGGCCCAACGCCGTGGCCTGGTATCAGGACGGGCCTCAGCCCGGCAGCAGCGGCGCCGCCGTTCTCGTGGGCCACGTGGACACCAAGAAGTCACCGGCCGTCTTCTACGAGCTCAGCAACATCAAGCGCGGCGTGAAGATCGACGTCATGCGTACGGACGGCTCCACCGCCGAGTTCACCGTCGAGAACGTCGAGGTCGTCGCCAACGACCAGTTCGACGCCGACAAGGTCTACGGCTCGCCCGACGCCAAGCGCGCCGAGCTGCGCCTGATCACGTGCGGCGGCGACTACGACCGCGCCCATCGCCAGTACACCGCCAACGTGGTCGTCTCCGCCTATCTGACCGGGGCCGCCCAGGTGCCCCCGGGCACCGGCACCGGATTCGCCGCGCAACGTTCGGACGAGACGGAAGAGGCCACCTGATCCAGCGTCATCTTGCCGTGCACCGCGCCTGGCGCACCCCGGCCGTCGCCCCGGTGCGCAGGGCGCGCTGCCGTACGGACACCAGCCAGGCCTCCACCCGGCCGGCATCCGGTGTTCCGGGCAGCGGGCTGTGGGCGAGGGCGGCGTCGAGGCGTTCGGCGAGCCGGTCGCGCCACGCGCAGACCTCCTCCCAGGGCACCTCGCCGCGGCGCACGGCCAGGAGGCGGTCGCGGTGCCGGCCGACGTGGACCTGCAGCGTGCCGGTCTCCAGGAGCGCGGTGCCGCTGATCAGCAGGCGCAGCAGATGCACGACGGGCTTCCAGCGGGGTTCACCGGCACGCTCCAGGTGGGCCCGTGCCTTGGCGAACTGCGACTGCGCGTACCCTCCGAACGTCTGGTGGACGCGGCGGGAGAGGAACGCGGGGGCGAGCTCGAGCAGTTCGGTGCCGAGCGGGGTGCAGCGTTCGACCAGGGGGGCGTGCAGGACTTCCAGCAGGTTGGGGTTGGCGTTCAGGGCGAGCTCGCAGAACCGCTCGATCTCCCAGCTGAACTGTTCGGGGAGCGGCCCGTCGAGGTGGGTGGGCGGCTTGCTCATCCGCCAGAAGTCCTCGGTGGGGGCGACGTACACGCCCCGCAGGTCGGTGTCCGAGGCGGCGGTGTCCAGTCCGAAGGCGCGCGACCCGGCTACCACGGACAGGATGGTGTGCTGCTCGACCAGATGCTCCCACTGCGACATGCGGCCCATTCTCGGCGCCGCGCAGCCGGGCCGGCCAGCGGATTTCGGCCGGCGGCAGGCGACGCCCCGCGAAGCGGCACGGAAGGCGCCCGGATGCGGGCGGGCCGTACCCCTGGCGATCAGTTCGCGGCACGGGGCAGTCTGTCGTCCCCCAGCACATCGAGGAGGGATATTCCATGATTGTGCACTTACGCCGGACGCCCGGGCACCTGTCATGAGCGAGGGCGTCTCCCGTATCGCGCTGACCCCCGCGGCCGCCCGGCTCATTCGCCTGCTGCGGGCGAAGCACGGGCCGCTGATGTTCCACCAGTCGGGCGGCTGCTGCGACGGCAGCTCGCCCATGTGCTATCCGCGCGGCGAGTTCCGCACGGGCGGCTCCGACGTGCTGTTGGCGGAACTGGCCGTCGACGGGGTGGAGGAGCCGGTCGGATTCTGGATGTCGGCCGAGCAGTTCGAGCGGTGGCGCCACACCCACCTGACGGTGGATGTGGTGCCGGGGCGCGGCAGCGGGTTCTCGCTCGAGGCGCCCGAAGGCGTACGGTTCCTGATCCGGTCGCGGCTGCTGACCGACCGGGAGGCACGCGTGCTCGACAACCGCGAGGCACGCGTGCCCGGCAACCGGGGGACACCCGTGCCCGACGATCGCCAGGCACGCGTGCCCGACGGCCGGGACGCCCACCGCGTTCAGGCCCAGGGCCGCCGCCGGGAGGCCTACGACGCCGCGTCCGCCAGGGAGAGCGTGTGCAGGCGCTCCGGCGGCCCGGGACGGGCGTAGTACCAGCCCTGAGCCGTATCGCAGCCCAGTAACCGCAGGTGGTCGGCCTGTGTACCCGTTTCCACGCCCTCGACCGTGACCGACAGGTCGAGGGTGTGGGCCAGGGAGACGATGCCCTCGACGATCTTCACGTCGACGGGGTCGGCCGGGGCGCGCTGCATGCCGCGGGTGAAGGAGCGGTCGAGCTTGAGGGTGCTGACCGGCAGCCTGCGCAGATAGGACAGGTTGGAGTAGCCCGTGCCGAAGTCGTCCAGGGCGATGTCCACACCGAGGTCGGCGAGCTGGCGCAGGGGGCGCAGCTCCTCCTCGTCGGCGCCGATGAGGGCGTTCTCGGTGACCTCCAGGCACAGGGCGGCCGGGTCGAGGCCCACGTCGGCGAGGATGGCGACGGTGTCGGCGACCAGGGAGGGGTGACGCAGCTGGGAGGGCGAGAGGTTGACGTTGACGCGCAGCGGTGCGCCGCACTCGCCCCGGGTGCGCCAGGAGCGGGCCTGGCGGGCGGCCTCCTCCAGGACCCAGCGGCCGAGCGGCACGATCAGCCCGGTGCTCTCGGCGAGCGGAATGAACTGGTCCGGCCCGAGCACCCCGTGCACCGGGTGCAGCCAGCGCACCAGGGCCTCCGCGCCCCGTACGGTGCCGTCCTCCAGCCGTACGAGCGGCTGGTACTCGATGAAGAACTCGCCGTTGTCGAGGGCGGCGGGCAGGCAGTTGGTGAGGCTGTGCCGGGCGATGACCCGGGCGTCGGTGTCGGCGTCGGCGAGCTCGTAGCGGTTTCCGCCCGCGGCCTTGGCCCGGTACATGGTGATGTCGGCGCTGCGCAGCACCTCCGCCGCGCCGAGTTCGCCGGCGGGGCCGTCGACGACGCCGATGCTGGCCCGTACGGACAGGTCCCGGCCGTCGAGGTGTACGGGCTCGGCGAGGGCGGCGAGCATGCGGCGGGCGAGGGCGGTGACGTCGCCCGCGGCACAGGGACCGGTGGTCAGGGCCACGAACTCGTCGCCGCCCAGGCGGGCGACGAGCTCGTACGGTGCGGTGGCGCAGGCGCGCAGCCGCTCGGCGACGGCGACGAGCAGCCGGTCGCCGACGGTGTGGCCGAGGCTGTCGTTGACGGACTTGAAGCCGTCGAGGTCGAGGTAGCACAGGCCGACGTGGGCGCCGGCCCCGGTGGGAGCGGCCCCGTCCCGCTCGGGTGGCGGGGTGAGGGCGGCGTCGAGGCGCTCGAAGAAGAGGGCGCGGTTGGGCAGGCCCGTGAGGGCGTCGTGCGTGGCCTCGTAGCGCAGCCGCTCGTGCAGCAGGCGGCGTTCGGTGATGTCCTCCATGAGGGCGAGCTGGTACTGGGGTTCGCCGGAGGCGTCGCGCAGGAGGGTGACCGACAGGTCCGTCCACAGCACGCTGCCGTCGCTGCGGTAGAACGGCTTCTCGACGCGGTAGTGGTCGCGCTCGCCGCGGGCCAGTTCGCGGTAGAGGCCCCAGAATTCGGGTGAGTCGTCGGGGTGGACGAACTCGCCGACGTTGCGGCCGTTGACCTTGCGGCCGGGGCTGCGGAACATGCGCATCAGCGCTTCGTTGACGTCCGTCACGCGGCCCTCGACGTCCGCTATGCCGACGCCGAGGGCGGCGCCCTCGAAGACCGCCCGGAAGCGTGCCTCGCTGGTGTGCAGGGCGCGTTCGCTCTCGCGCCGCGCGGCGAGCGCGGTGCGGGAGGCGGTCTCCTGCTCGGCGCGGGCGTGTTCGCCCAGGGCGCGGGCGAAGCCGGCGGCCACGGCGTGCTGTACGCGCGAGCAGCGGGCGCGGCTCTCCTCGGCGGGCATGGGGTCCTCGGGCGGGAGGTACAGGACGAGGTAGGCGTCGATGACGCCGAGGATCAGGGGCAGCGCCTCGGGATCGGTGCAGTGCGCGCCCACCAGCGCGGCGCCGACCTCGGTGGCGGGCCGGGGGTCGAACGGCCGGGCGTAGAGCACGTCGCGCAGCGTGCGGGCGAGCGGGACGAGTTGGCGCTCGAACTGGGCACGCGTGAGGGGGCGCACCATGACGCCCGCCGTGGCCGGGTAGACCGCGCGGCTCCAGATCGCGGCGAACCGCCGCAGCCGGTCGTCCCGGAAGTCGGAGCCGGGCTCTCCTGCGGTCATGGGAGTGCCCACGGCCGTGTCCACGGCGGCATACGAAACCGGGGTGACGGTTTGATCCACGGACAGCATTCTGCCACTGGACATTCCGGTCATGGCCGCCACCCCACCCCCGTGAGCCCGGCATACGCCGGATTCCCGTCCCTGGAACCGTGGCGCACGGCATTCTCGCGAGGGCTCGTCAGCCACGGAGAACCGACCGCGCGGTCGCCGCGCACGGACAGGTCGACGCCCCGGGGGGCCCGGGTGGGACGCTCCATCAGAGTGTGTCTCCAGCTCAATAGCAGGGGTATTGGGGGGTGTTGAGCAGAGGCTACTGATCGTTCGTTCGAATGGAAGCAACAAGCGGAAATGGGTCATCCGCATTCAGCCACCAGCCATGTTCACCCCTTGTGGGGTCCCCTGCACGGCCGCACGAAACCCTCTCCGCACGTGAGATGCATCTCGCCGACCTGCGCAGTCGCCGAGCTTTCGGCGGCTGCGACCCGCGTCAACGATCAATAAATGATCATATGACGAGACGGAGGAGCGGGCGGTGTGCGGTAAGCGCGACTCAGCGCACCCCCACCGATGCCAGCGCGCGCGCCTGACGCGTCGTCGGCTGCACCGGGAAGTAGACGTAGCAGATGCCTCCCGAACCGCTTCTGACCTGGCCCTGGGCGTTGTAGCGCTTGGTCCGCAGCCAGATGTTCTCGAACTGCCGCCGCTTGTAGATGCGTTCGACCGCCGCGTCGGACGGGCTGGCCGGGTCGTTGGCGATCACGTCGCCGTCCTCGGTGAAGCCGACCAGGCACATCAGGTGGCCGGCCGTGCCGTAGCCGGCCCCGTCGAGCTCGGAGGCGAGGAAGGACTGGGAGGTGATCAGCGGAAGCCCGGCCCGCACGAGCCGCTCGGCCTCGTTGAGGGAGCGCAGGCGGGTCACCACCGCCTGGAGGTCGTGGTACGTGGCGGCGTACGCGGCGTTGAAGGGCCAGTTGCCGCAGCCCTTGTACTGGTGGTCGTAGGTGTGACGGGCCGCGTGGCAGACCTGGGGATCGGCGTAGGAGGGGTCGACCCAGGCGAGGTCCTCGGCGGTGGGCGTGCGGCCCCAGTACTCGATGACCATCTGGGAGGAGGTGGGGCTGCACCACGCCTCCCCGCCGTTGTCGTACTCGGGGTACTGGCCCTTGTGGATCTCCTGGGAGTAGCGGGGCACCGTCAGCCTGTGGCCCGCCCCCTCCCCCGGGCGCGAGGCGGGCACCGTGAAGCGCTCGGGGATGTCGGAGGCCATCGCGCCGAGCCGCCAGACCGTGGGCGTCACAGGGGTGCCCGGCTTGCGGTGCAGGGTCAGCCGGAGCTCGTAGGAGGCCAGGCGCAGGCCGCCGGCGGGGTCGTCGACGGCGAGGGTGTCGGTGGACACGCTGCTCTTCTTGTCGCCCTGCCCGTCGACGGAGGTGCGGCGGATGTCGCCGGCCGCGTCCCCGGAGGTCCACCGGCCCATCACGTACCAGGGTGATCGCGTGCCGTCGGTGTAGGCGGCGCGCAGCTCGGTCTGGAGCCAGGTGCCGGCGGGGGTGCGGGCGTTCCAGGACACGACGATCTCGGTCGCGGGCGCGGGCAGGGTGCGGACGGGGGCGAGCCAGGTGGCGTACTCCCAGGGGGCCCGGGTGCCCGTGTGCGGGTCCGTGTACTCGAGGGTGCCGATGGGGCGGTCCACGACCAGGCCGGGCCGGTCGCCGCCCAGGACGCGGGTGCCGGCGCCGGTGCCGCCGGCCCACTGCGGGAAGGTGGTCCAGGCCCGGTGGTCGACGGAGCCGGCCGGCCGTCCCGGGCCGCCGCGCGCGGCCGCGGCGGCCGAGGACAGGGGCGAGGCGGCCGCCGCTACGGCGAGGGCGGCGGTGAGCACGGTACGGCGGGGTGTGGGTCTGCTGGACATGACGGTGGTCCCCCAGTCGTGGGTGGTGGAGCTGCGGGCGCGGTCCGGCCGGTCCACTATCGCGGCTCGGACGGTCCAGGCCAGTGATTCCCGCGCGGCGTGCCCTCAATGCCCGTGCGGGCACGGGCCGGTCCTAGGGTGGTCCGGTGAACGATCGATCCGGCCATGGGCCAGGCTCCCCCGGCCCCCCCGACCCGCTCGGCCCCCTCGCCCGCCGGCTGCGGGCGCTGCCCCCGTCCGTCGGCCCGGTGCGGCTCGTCGCCGTGGACGGCCACGCGGGGTCCGGTAAGACCACCTTCGCCGGGCGGCTGGCGGCGGCACTGGGCGGCGCACCCGTACTGCACCTGGACGACCTGGCGACGCACGAGGAGCTGTTCGAGTGGACCGGGCGGCTGCGGGAGTGGGTCCTGACGCCGTTCGCGCGCGGGGAGGCCGCCAAGTACCGGGCGTACGACTGGGTCGCGCGCCGCTTCGGGCAGGAGCACGTCCTTCAGGCCGCGCCCGTCGTCCTGGTGGAGGGCGTCGGCGCGGGGCGGCGCGCGCTACGGCCGTACCTGGCATGCCTGTTGTGGATGGAGTTGACGGATGAGGGCTCCTGGGAAAGGGGTCAACTCCGCGACGGCCCCGCACTGACCGAATTCTGGGACGGCTGGAAGCGAGCGGAGCGCGCGCATTTCACAACCGACCCCACCCGCCCGTACGCCGAACTCCTGGTGCAGCAGTGTCAGGAGGGATATGTGTTGCTTCCGGGGCCTCCGAAAACCAACTGATCCGCCCCCTCCCTCACCCTCCGTGAACACCCGCGGCCGGTCCGCTCCTCACCTGAGGGCATTCCCCGCCGACTGCCCCAACTCGGCTTGACCCGGGGGTCGTACAGGACTTACGTTCTCAATGTGCGGCGAACGAGGGCCGCTTGCAGACGCGAAGCCCCCGGTTGTTCCCCCGTGATCGGGGGCTTCGTACCGCGCCTCGCGCTGTGATTTGAGCCCTTTGTCCCACGAGGCCCTTCCGGCTCGTCACCCTGGGTGACCTTCCCCGGGATCACTTTCGCGGCCGCCCCCGGCTCGCGCTCATGCCGTGAACTGCGCCCCCGCACCCTTCGGCCGACCCCGGCCACGCAGGTACGATGCGAGGCGGCGCACCCATCGGCGGGCAGCTCCCGGGCACGCCCCGGGCACCCTCCGCGGGACGCGTCGGCACTGCCACGCAACTCCCGTCCACAGCACAGCAGTTCGGAAAGGCGCGGCCAAGGCACTCGCCCGGCGGCACGGCACGCTACGGGGGCAGGTTTGTGGGGGACGTGATGGATCTCGGCATGCAGGGCCCACCCGCCCCGGCCGATCTCGCCTGGCTGCGCGCCGTCGACGCCTACACCATGGGCGCGTACACCGAAGCCGAGAAGGAGTTCAGGGCCGCGGTCCGCGTCGACCCGGGCATGGCCGACGCCTGGCTCGGCCTGCACGCGCTGCGCGCCGAGACGACCACCGCGCTGCTGCGCATGTACCGCCACCGCGACCGGTTCGGCGAACAGCGCGCCCGGCACCGGCGTCCACTGAACTCCTGGTACTGGCTGGGCTGGTGGGTGCAGCCGGTGCTGGAGAACCACCGCGACCTGCTGCTCGCGCACGCCTCGCACTGGCTCGACGGCCGCCACGTCCCCGAACTGGACCGGGCCCTCGCCGGCTGCCCGCCGGTCGAGACGGACCCGCAGGTGCGCTTCCTGCACGCCTGCCGCGCCTACCTGGTCAAGGACTGGGACCAGCTCGTGCGGCACACCGAACCCCTCCTCGACGACCCGCTGCTCGGCATCGAGGCGGGGCTCTTCGGCGGCATGGCCCGGGTGCGCCTGGAGATGTACGGGCACGCCGAGCCGCTGCTCGCCGCCGCGCTGATGCGCTGCCGCAGCGAGCAGCCGCAGCGCAAGGAGCTGCGCTACTGGCTCGCCCGCGCCCACGAGGGCACCGGCCGCAGCGCCGCCGCGCTCCCCCTCTACCGCGCCGTGCACCGCGTCGACCCCTCCTTCATGGACACCTCGGCCCGGCTCACCGCCATCGCCGAGGGGGACGGGCTGGACGAAGAACACGTGGACCTGCCGTCCGTGCCGCTGGGCGCGTCCCTCGCCGAGCCGCCCGAGCCGGAGGCGCAGACCGCTCCCGACCCCCTCGACAGCCGCGACGTCCTCACCGGCACCGACCCCGGCGCCGTTCCCGGACCCGTGCCCACCGGAAACGCCCCCGTCGAGGCCGACGGCGTGCGCGAGAAGCTGCGGGTACCGGCACAGCCCGGGCCCCCGCCACTGCCCGGCCGCTCCGACCCCGTACTCCTGGCCAAGGCCCTCGCCGAGCTGGAGCGGATGGTCGGCCTGGAACCGGTCAAGCGTCAGGTGCGGGCGCTGTCCGCGCAGCTGCACATGGCCCGGCTGCGCGCCGGCCAGGGGCTGCCCGTGCAGCCCCCCAAGCGTCACTTCGTCTTCTCCGGCCCCTCCGGCACCGGAAAGACCACGGTGGCCCGCATCCTCGGCCGCGTCTTCTACGCCCTCGGGCTGCTCGGCGGCGACCACCTGGTCGAGGCCCAGCGGGCCGACCTGGTGGGCGAGTTCCTGGGCCAGACCGCGGTCAAGGCCAACGAGCTGATCGACTCCGCGCTCGGCGGAGTGCTCTTCGTCGACGAGGCGTACAGCCTGTCCAACTCCGGTTACAGCAAGGGCGACGCCTACGGCGACGAGGCCCTGCAGGTGCTGCTCAAGCGCGCCGAGGACAACCGCGACCGCCTCGTGGTCATCCTGGCCGGCTACCCCGAGGGCATGGACCGGCTGCTCGCCGCCAACCCCGGGCTGCACTCCCGCTTCACCACCCGGGTGGACTTCCCCAGCTACCGCCCCCTGGAACTCACCAGCATCGGCGAGGTGCTGGCCGCGGAGAACGGCGACGCCTGGGACGAGGAGGCCCTGGAGGAACTGCGCAGCATCAGCGGCCACGTGGTCGAACAGGGCTGGATCGACGAGCTCGGCAACGGCCGCTTCCTGCGCACCCTGTACGAGAAGAGCTGCGCGTACCGCGATCTGCGCCTTTCGGCGTACCCGGGCACGCCGACCCGCGACGACCTGGCCACGCTGCGCCTGCCGGATCTGATGCAGGCGTACGGAGAGGTCCTGTCGGGGCCCGGGTGGGGCTCCCAGCGCCGCCGCCAGGGCGACGCGAGGGATCCGCAGGATCCCGCGCCCTGACGCCGGACGGGAACCGGGCCCCGGAAATTCAGCCCGTCCGGCGATTGAGGACCGGGGCCCGGGGCGGAGCCCCGCTGCGGGCTCAGCCCGCCATCGCCTCCTGGGCCTGCGGCACGCGCGGATCCGTGACGCGGACGGTCGGCGCGGGCGCCTCCCGGTGTGCCGGGTCGCGGACCTCGCCCACGAGCTTCTCCAGCACGTCCTCCAGCGCCACCAGCCCCAGCACGCGCCCCGACGCGTCCGTGACCGCCGCCAGGTGCACGGCGGCCCTGCGCATCACCGTCAGCGCGTCGTCGAGCGGCAGCTCGGCCCGCAGCGTCTCCACGCGGCGCCAGACGTGCTGAGGCACCGCCCGGTCCCGCTCCTCCAGGTCGAGAACGTCCTTGACGTGCAGGTACCCCATCACGGGACTGCCCGTACGGCCCGTCGCGCATATGGGGAAGCGGGAGTAGCCGGTGCGTACCGTCAGCTCCTCGACCTGCCGGGGGGTGACCGAGGGGTCGACCGTCACCAGCGTGGCCGGATCCAGCAGGACGTCCGTGACCGGGCGGCTGCCCAGGCCCAGCGCGTCCTCCAGCCGTTCCTGCTGCTCGCGCTCCAGCAGCCCGGCCTGGCGGGAGTCCTCGACGAGGTGGGTCAGCTGCTCACTGGTGAACACCGCCTCCACCTCGTCCTTGGGCTCGACGCGGAAGAGCCGCAGCACCCCGTGGGCGCAGGCGCCGAGCAGCCGGGTGACCGGCCGGCACAGCCGGGCGAACGTCACCAGCCCGGGCCCCAGCCACAGCGCCGCCCGGTCGGGGGCGGACATGGCCAGGTTCTTCGGCACCATCTCGCCGATGACCAGGTGCAGGAAGACCACCAGCGCCAGCGCGATCACATAGCCCAGCGGGTGGATGAGCCCCTCGGGCAGCCCCACCGCGTGGAAGACCGGCTCCAGCAACCGCGCCACGGTCGGCTCGGCGACCGCGCCCAGCGTCAGCGAACAGATGGTGATCCCGAACTGGGCCGCCGCCATCATCTGCGGCAGGTTCTCCAGACCGGTCAGGACCGTACGGGCGCGCGCCGAGCCCTCGGCGGCCTTCGGCTCGATCTGGCTGCGGCGCACGGACACCAGCGCGAACTCGGCACCGACGAAGAAGCCGTTGGCCAGCACCAACAGCAGTGCGAAGAGGAGTTGCAGCACGTTCATCGCTGCGCTCCCGCGGGAGGGTCCGTACGGACGAACCGCACCCGCTCGGCGCGGTGGTGTCCGACCCGGCGCACCGAGAGCCGCCAGCCGGGCAGCTCGGCGCCGTCCCCGGGAGCGGGGATGCGGCCCAGGAGGCCGGCGACGAGTCCGGCGACCGTCTCGTACGGGCCGTCGGGCGCCTCCAGGCCGATGCGCCGCAGCGCGTCGACCCGGCAGCCGCCGTCGGCCTCCCACGCCTGGCGCCCGTCCTCGCAGGCCACCGGGGCCAGCTGCGGACGGCCCGCGTCCGCAGCGTCGTGCTCGTCGCGCACCTCGCCGACGAGCTCCTCGACGATGTCCTCCAGCGTGACCACTCCGGCCGTGCCGCCGTACTCGTCGACGACCACGGCTATCGGCTGCTCGCTGCGCAGCCGCTCCAGGAGCGGCTGCACGGGCAGGGTGCCGGGGATGAGCATGGGGGCGACGGCGATCCGGGCGACGGGGGTGCGCAGCCGTTCGTGGCCGGGCACGGCGAGCGCGTCCTTGAGGTGGACCATGCCTACGACCTCGTCGAGCCGCTCCCGGTAGACGGGGAAGCGCGAGAGGCCCGTGGCGCGGGTGAGGTTCAGGACGTCCTCGGCGGTCGCGGTGGACTGCAGGGCGCTGACCTTCACCCGGGGGGTCATCACGTGCTGGGCGGTCAGCCCGCCCAGCGAGAGGGTGCGGACGAAGAGGTCGGCGGTGTCCTGCTCCAGGGTGCCGGCCAGGGCCGAGTGGCGGGCGAGCGAGACGAGTTCGCCGGGGGTGCGGGCGGACGCCAGCTCCTCGGCGGGCTCCACGCCCAGGGCCCGTACGAGCCGGTTGGCAACGGTGTTGAGCAGGGTGATCACGGGCCGGAAGAAGTGGGCGAACAGGCTCTGCGGGCCGGCGACGAACCGCGCGACCTGCAGCGGCCGGGAAACGGCCCAGTTCTTGGGCACCAGCTCGCCGACGACCATCTGGACGGCGGAGGCCACCAGCATGCCGGCCACGACGGCGACGCCCGCGGCGGCACCGCCCGGCAGCCCGGCGGCGGTGAAGGGGCCGGTGAGCAGGCGGCCGAGCGCTGGCTCGGCGAGCATGCCGACCACCAAGGAGGTGATGGTGATGCCCAGTTGGGTGCCGGAGAGCTGGAAGGAGAGCTCGCGCAGCGACGCCACGACGGTGCGGGCCCGGGGGTCGCCGTCGGCCGCGGCCCGCTCGGCCTCCGGCTTCTCCACGGTCACCAGGCCGAACTCGGCGGCGACGAAGAATCCGTTCGCGAGGATGAGGAGCAGCGCTGCCGCGAGCAGCAGAAGAGACACGGTGATACTCATGACGCCGCCTCGCTGTGGGGGGCGGCGCAGGTACTACAGGACGGTCCGTCCATTGCCGGAGTAAGTCACTCCTCGGTTCGCAGGTGTCCCCCTGTGGGGGCGGGGCACGTGTGTGCCCGTGGCACCAGAGTAATCATGGAACCGGGAGCAGTACCGAATCAGGCCGCGGACCGGCCCGTGCCGTGCGTCTCGGCGAGCACGCGCAGCGCGCGGGCGTCGGCGATGGCCTGCTGCTTGGCGATGCCCGTCTGGATGCCCATGGCGGGCAGGCTCGTGCCGTCGGAGAGGTCGAGGTAGACCCACGGGTCGCCGGCGCGCAGGTTGACCCGCACGATCTGGGCCCAGGCCAGCCGCCGGGTCGTCGTCAGGTTGGTGACGGTGACGCCGTCCTCGGTGGCGACGACCTTGGGGCGGCTGAGCAGCGCGAGTACGGCCAGGCCGAGCAGCCCGGTGCCGATGAACGTGACCCGGTCCGCCGTGGTGAACGACTCCAGCATCAGCGAGAGCGCCGTGAGCACGGCGAGCAGGGCGCCGCCGGTGCTCAGCAGCACGATCCGGGTGCGGGTCGGCCGGAAGGTGACGGGCAGCTCGGGGGTGGACACGTCGTGGGTTCTCTTCTTGCTGTACGGACCGGGGGTCACAGGCGGCAGGCGTGGATGCCCGTGGTGAGGATGGCGCGGGCGCCCAGGTCGTACAGCTCGTCCATGACGCGCTGGGCGTCCTGGGCCGGGACCATGGAGCGGACCGCGACCCAGCCCTCGTGGTGCAGCGGCGAGACCGTCGGCGACTCCAGGCCGGGGGTGAGGGCGACGGCGCGCTCGACCTGCTCGACACGGATGTCGTAGTCCATCATCACGTAGCGCCGGGCGACAAGGACGCCCTGCATGCGGCGGAGGAACTGCTGGACCTTGGGGTCGTCGGCGGGGGCGCCGTGGCGCCGGATGACGACGGCCTCGGACTTCAGGATCGGCTCGCCGATGATCTCCAGGCCGGCGTTGCGCAGGGTGGTGCCGGTCTCGACGACGTCCGCGATGACCTCGGCGACGCCGAGCTGGATGGCGGTCTCGACGGCCCCGTCGAGGTGGACGACGGAGGCGTCGACGCCGTTGTCGGCGAGGTGCTTGGTGACCAGGCCGGAGAAGGAGGTGGCGATGGTCATGCCGCCGAACTCGCTGACGTCCTTCGCCGTGCCCGGGCGGGTGGCGTAGCGGAAGGTCGACCCGGCGAAGCCGAGCTGCATGATCTCCTCGGCCCGGGAGCCGGAGTCGAGCAGCAGGTCACGGCCGGTGATGCCGATGTCGAGCTTGCCGGAGCCGACGTAGACCGCGATGTCGCGGGGGCGCAGGAAGAAGAACTCGACCTCGTTGCCGGCGTCGACGAGGACGAGTTCCCTGCGGTCCTTGCGCTGGCGGTAGCCGGCCTCATGGAGCATCGCCGACGCAGGCTCGGAGAGAGAACCCTTGTTGGGTACGGCGATGCGCAGCATGAGGTCGGTTTCCTTTGTGCGTTGAGGTAGTGGTGCGGAAGAGGAGGGTCGTGCCGGTCAGAGGTGAGCGTATACGTCGTCCAGGGAGATCCCCCGGGCCACCATCATCACCTGAAGGTGGTACAGCAACTGGGAGATCTCCTCGGCCGTGGCCTCGGCGCCTTCGTACTCGGCGGCCATCCACACCTCGGCGGCCTCCTCGACGACCTTCTTGCCGATGGCATGCACACCCTTGCCCACCAGCTCGGCTGTGCGGGAGGTGGCGGGGTCGCCGGAGGCCTTCTGCTGGAGCTCGGCGAAGAGCTCCTCGAACGTCTTCTTGGACATGGTGGTCCTACCCTACGGGGTCCGGCCCCGCTACCTGTGCCCGGGCTTGGACACGGAGCGCAGGATGACCGCCGTGGCGACGGCCGCGGAGACGGCTTCGTGGCCCTTGTCCTCGGCCGAGCCCTCCAGCCCGGCCCGGTCCAGGGCCTGTTCCTCGGTGTCACAGGTCAGGACGCCGAAACCGACGGGGACGCCGGTGTCGACGGAGACCTGGGCGAGTCCCTGGGTCACGCCTTCGCAGACGTAGTCGAAGTGAGGCGTGCCGCCGCGGATGACGACGCCCAGGGCGACGACGGCGTCGTAGCCGCGTCCGGCGAGGACCTTGGCGACGACCGGCAGCTCCCAGCTGCCGGGGACGCGCAGCAGGGTGGGCTCGTCGATGCCGAGGTCGTGCAGGGCCCGCAGGGCGCCGTCGACGAGGCCGTCCATCACCTTCTCGTGCCACTGCGCGGCGATGACGGCCACCCGCAGGTCCTGGCAGTTCTTCACACTCAGCTCGGGGGCACCCTTGCCGCTCACGTGTCGCTCTCCTCGGTCGGTACGCCGGTCGGTATGGCGTTCGTTCGGTCGGTCAGTCGGTCGGTGTCGGTCACTGGTTGCCGCAGGCGGACACGTGTTCGGCGTCCAGCCAGGGCAGGTCGTGTCCCATGCGGTCCCGCTTGGTGCGCAGGTAGCGCAGGTTGTGCTCGCCGGCCTGGACGGGCATGGGCTCCCGGCCGGTGACCCGCAGCCCGTGCCGTACGAGGGCGGCGGTCTTGTCGGGGTTGTTGGTCAGCAGGCGCAGCGAGCGCACGCCGAGGTCGGTGAGGATCTGCGCACCCGCGGCGTAGTCGCGGGCGTCGGCCGGCAGGCCCAGTTCGAGGTTGGCGTCGAGCGTGTCGCGGCCGTCCTCCTGGAGCTCGTAGGCGCGCAGCTTGGGCAGCAGGCCGATGCCGCGCCCCTCGTGACCGCGCAGGTACAGCACGACGCCGCGCCCCTCGGCGGTGATGCGCTCCAGGGAGGCCTGCAGCTGGGGGCCGCAGTCGCAGCGCAGCGAGCCGAAGACGTCGCCGGTCAGGCACTCGGAGTGGACGCGCACCAGCACGTCCTCGCCGTCGCCGAGGTCGCCGGCGACGAGGGCGATGTGCTCGACGCCGTCGACGGTGGAGCGGTACCCGTACGCGCGGAACTCGCCGAAGGCGGTGGGCAGCCGGGTGGCTGCCTCGCGGCGGACGGTGGGCTCGGAGGACTTGCGGTAGGCGATCAGGTCCTCGATGGAGATGATCGACAGGCCGTGCTTGCGGGCGAAGGGGACCAGTTCGGGCAGGCGCAGCATGGCGCCGTCCTCGCCCGCGATCTCCACGATCGCGGCGGCCGGGCGCAGCCCGGCGAGGCGGGCCAGGTCGATGCCGGCCTCGGTGTGGCCGTTGCGGACCAGGACGCCGCCGGGCTTGGCGCGCAGCGGGAAGACGTGCCCGGGGCGGACGAAGTCGCCGGGCACGGCGGCGGGGTCGGCCAGCAGCCGGATGGTGGTGGCCCGGTCGGCGGCGGAGATGCCGGTGTCGGTGCCGTGGGCGCGGGCGGCGTCGACGGAGACGGTGAAGGCGGTGCGCATCGACTCGGTGTTCTGCTCGACCATCTGCGGCAGGTCGAGCCGGTCGATGTCGGACTCCTCCATGGGCACGCAGATCAGGCCGCGGCACTCGCTCATCATGAAGGCCACGATCTCGGTGGTGACCTTCTGCGCGGCGACGATCAGGTCGCCCTCGTTCTCGCGGTCGGCGTCGTCCACGACGACGACGGGCCGGCCTGCCGCCATGTCGGCGATGGCCCGCTCGACGGGGTCGAGCGTGAGCACGTCGGCGTCCTCGTTGTCGGTGTCGTACCAGCTCTGTACGGCGGTCATGCCGCTACTCCTTCCGGAACGGTTGCGGGCTCGGCGCTCGCCCGCGAACGAAGCCACCAGTCGCGCATGCCCCACAGGACGAGGACGAGGTAGACGATGTAGACGAGGCCGGAGAAGGCGAGCCCGCTGTCGAAGGCGAGCGGGACGCCGACCACATCGACCAGCAGCCAGGCGAACCAGAACTCCACGAGCCCACGGGCCTGGGCGACCATCGCGGCGAGGGTGCCGACGAAGATGTACGCGTCCGGCCAGGGGTTCCAGGACAGTTCGGGTACGGCGGTGAACAGGGTGCCGACGGCGAGCGTGCCGACAGCCGTGCCGGCGAGCAGCAGGAGCCGCTCGCGCCAGGAGGCGAAACGGACGGCGATGGAGCCGTCCTGGGCGGCCCGCCGGCCGCCGGCCCACTGCCGCCAGCCCCACACGGCGACGGCAATGACCAGGAGCTGCTTGCCTATGCCACCGCTGAGATGGGCGGAGGCGTAGGCGGCGACGAGGATGACGCCGGAGAGGAACTGGGCGGGCCAGGTCCATATGGAGCGGCGCCAGCCGAGGGCGAGGGCGGCCAGGCCGACGGAGTTGCCGATCATGTCGGACCAGATCACGTGCTGGCCGAATGCGGCGAACGCCTCTCCGTTGAGCCAGTCGAGGGCGCTCATGCGACCGGCTCCTTCGCGCCGCGCTGCCCCAGGAGCCGCTCGACGTACTTGGCGAGGACGTCCACTTCGAGGTTGACCGGCTCGCCGGCCTGCTTGATGCCGAGTGTGGTGAGGTCGAGGGTGGTGGGGATGAGGCTGACGGTGAAGTAGTCGTCCCCGGCCTCGACGACGGTCAGGCTCACGCCGTCGACGGTGATGGAGCCCTTCTCCACGACGTAGCGGGCGAGCCCGGCCGGAAGGGCGATCTTCACGATCTCCCAGTTGTCGCCGGGCACGCGCTCGACGATGGTGCCGGTGCCGTCCACGTGGCCCTGTACGAGGTGGCCGCCGAGGCGTCCGCCGAGCGCCATGGGGCGTTCGAGGTTGACGCGGGAGCCGGGGACGAGGGCGCCGAGGCTGGAGCGGCTGAGGGTCTCGGCCATGACGTCGGCCGTGAACTCACCGGCCTCGGTCTCGACGACGGTGAGGCAGACGCCGTTGACCGCGATCGAGTCGCCGTGCTTGGCGCCTTCGGTGACGACGGGGCCGCGCAGCCGGAAGCGAGCGGAGCGAGTGGGCATCTGCCCATCGGCAGTCGGGGGAGAGTCGCCGTGTTCCTCGACGGCGACGATCTCACCCAGCTCTTCGACGATTCCGGTGAACACTTCAGCTCTCCTCGGTGGCGGAGACGGGGACAGGGGCAGTGGGGGTGGCGGTGATCCGCAGGTCGGGGCCGAGCCGGGTGACGTCGGTGACGTCCAGGCGCAGCGCGTGCGCGATGGTGCCGATTCCGGCGTCGCCGAGTGCGGACGGCCCGGCGCCCAGCAGCGCGGGGGCCAGGTAGCCGATGACACGGTCCACGGCGCCGGCGGCCAGGAAGGAGCCGGCGAGGGTGGAGCCGCCCTCCAGCAGGACGGAGTGCACGCCGCGTCCGTAGAGCTCGGCGAGCAGGGTGTGGACGCCGATCCCGGTCTTGTCGCCGGGCAGCCGGGCGATCTCGGCGCCGGGCAGATGCCGGGTGTCGGCATCCTCGCCGACGACGATCAGCGTCGGTGCCGCGTCATCGAGGACCCGGGCATTCGGCATGATCGTCGCCCGGGTGTCGACGACGACGCGCAGCGGCTGGGTGACGGGGTCCCGGCCGGGCACGGGGCCGCGCACGGCCAGGTGCGGGTCGTCGGCGCGCAGCGTGCCGGAGCCGACGACGACGGCGTCGGACTCGGCGCGCAGCCGGTGTACGTCGGCGCGGGACTCGGCGGAGGAGATCCAGCGGCTGGTGCCGTCGGCGGCGGCGCTGCGGCCGTCGAGGGTGGCGGCGTACTTCCACACCACGAAGGGGCGCTTGTGCAGCACGGAGGTGAGCCAGGCGGCGTTGCCGGCCGCGGCCTCGTCCGCCAGCAGTCCGCCCTCGGCGTCGACGCCCGCGGCCTCGAGGCTGGCGGCGCCGCCGGTGGCGGTCGGGTTGGGGTCGGCGACGGCGTAGACGACGCGGGCGATGCCCGCCTCGACGAGGGCCTGCACGCAGGGGCCGGTGCGGCCGGTGTGGTTGCAGGGTTCGAGGGTGACGACGGCGGTGCCGCCCCGGACGTCGTGGCCGGCCTCGGCGGCGGCGCGCAGGGCCTCGACCTCGGCGTGCGGGCCACCCGCGCGCTGGTGCCGGCCCTCGCCGACCGTGCGGCCGCGCTCGTCCAGGAGGACGCAGCCGACGACGGGGTTGGGGCTGGTCGAGCCGAGAGCGCGCGCGGCGAGCGCGATGGCGCGTCGCATCGCATCGGCTTCGGTCGCGGTGGCCACCGGGGTCCTCCTGCCTCTTCGGGCACGGACTCCGGGGCTGTCGTACGGGACGACGATTGAGCGGGTACACCGCAACGAAGATCACAGAGCCGGGGGACGCGAGGAGAGGGTGGCCGGATCCCGGGAGCGCCCGGGAAAGGGTGCCACCCATCCGCGTCACCTGTGGCGGTGTGCCGATGCGTGCCCGCCGCGCACTGCCTCCCATCCGGACTTTAACCGTCGGTCCAGGAATTTCACCTGGTCAACCGGCCGCTGGCTGCGGACGGGTCGCGGACTGTAACCGCCGGTTCGGACTTTCACCGACCCCGGAGTGCGCTGCGTAAATAATGGATCATCAATGGTACAGGTGTCTGACCTGCGGCTTCATGCCCTCCGCAGCTTCGACGAGTCCGAGCGTACGCCGCCCGGCGGCGCGGTGTCCACGGGGACTTGACAGAGTGCGCCGCCTCACACCCGCCTGACACCCGGATCGCACCGGGCCCGCACTGGGCTCCCACCGTGCCCGCATCGGCTCGCGGCCGGCGCCGCCCCGGCCCCCGGGACCGCGCACTTGGTCCATACCTATTGACGCACTGGTCTAGTCCTCTTAACCTCTGCCACACCTCCGAGGAGTACGGCCCGCCGGTACGCGCGCACCACGGGCCACAGCACGTCGCACACCCCCCACGCACCGCTCTCATGAGCCCCCCACTGGAGGACCCGACCGTGTTGTTCCGCAAGAGACCCCTCAGACCCCGCACCCGCAGAGGCGTCGCCCTCGCATCGGCGGGCACCGCTCTGGCCGGGCTGCTCGCCGGCACCCTGTCCGTGGCCGTCTCGCACGCCGAGGACCAGTCCGCCTGCCGCCCCGACGGCCTCTACAGCACCCCGGGCACCGACGTCCCCTACTGTTCGGTCTACGACGCCGCCGGCCGCGAGAAGATGGGCGCCGACCACCAGCGCCGCGTCATCGGCTACTTCACCGGCTGGCGCACCGGCAAGGACGGCACGCCCGCCTACCTCGCCCCCGACGTCCCCTGGGACAAGGTCACCCACCTCAACTACGCCTTCGCGCACGTCGGCCCGGACGACAAGATCTCCGTCGGCGCGGACGGCGCCGGCAACCCCGCGACCGGAATGACCTGGCCGGGCGTCGCCGGCGCAGAAATGGACCCGGCCCTCCCCTACAAGGGCCACTTCAACCTCCTGAACAAATTCAAGAAACAGCATCCGCAGGTGAAGACGCTCATATCGGTGGGCGGCTGGGCGGAGACCGGCGGCTATATCGACGAGAACGGCAAGCGCGTCGATTCCGGCGGCTTCTACAGGACGGCGACGAACGCCGACGGATCGGTCAACCAGGCCGGGATCGACACCTTCGCGGATTCGGCCGTCGCCTTCGTCAAGAAGTACGGATTCAACGGCGTCGACATCGACTACGAGTACCCGACCTCGATGAAGGATGCCGGGAACCCCAAGGACTGGACTCTGGCCAACGCCCGGCGCGGCGGACTCAACAAGGGTTATGCGGCCCTGATGAAGACGCTGCGCGAGAAACTCGACCGGGCCGGTGCCGCCGACGGCAGGCACTATCTGCTGTCCGTCGCCGCGCCCTCGTCCGGCTATCTGCTGCGCGGCATGGAGACGTACCAGACCACGAAATTCCTGGACTACGTCAACGTGATGTCCTACGACCTGCACGGCGCCTGGAACGAGTTCACCGGCCCGAACGCCGCGCTGTACGACGACGGGAAGGACGCCGAGCTCGCCAAGTGGGGCGTCTACGGCGCCGCCCAGTACGGCGGCATCGGCTACCTCAACGGTGACTGGGCGTACCACTACTTCCGCGGCGCGCTGCCCGCCGGGCGGATCAACCTCGGCCTGCCGTACTACACGCGCGGCTGGAAGAACGTCACCGGCGGCGCGGACGGCCTGTGGGGAACGGCGAAGACCACGGCCTGCCCGGCCGGTTCGGGGCTGACCACCTGCGGTGACGGCGCGGTCGGCATCGACAACCTCTGGCACGACAAGGACGACGACGGCAAGGAGTCCCCCGCCGGGTCCAACCCGATGTGGCACGCGAAGAACCTGGAGAAGGGCGTCGCCGGGGACTACCTCGGCCGCTACGGCTTCCCGGCGGGTACCAAGCCCACCGGCACCTACGCCCGGCGCTACGACGCCACACTGACCGCGCCCTGGCTCTGGAACGCCGACAAGAGGGTCTTCCTCTCAACGGAGGACGAGCAGTCGGTGAAGGCCAAGGCCCAGTACGTCGTGGACAAAGGGCTCGGCGGCACGATGGTCTGGGAGCTCGCGGGCGACTACGGCTGGAACGCGGGCAAGGGGCAGTACGAGCCCGGCTCCACGCTCACCACCGCGATGTACGACGCGTTCAAGTCGGCCCCCGCCTACGGGGCGAAGCGGGCGACGACCGACGTGCCCGGCCAGGCGATCGACATCGGGGTGAGCGTCACCGGCTTTCCCCTGGGCGACTCCAACTATCCGATCAACCCGAAGATCCACCTCACCAACAACACCAGGACCACCATCCCCGGCGGCTCGGAGTTCCAGTTCGACTACGCCAGTTCCGCTCCCGGCAACGCCAAGGACCAGTCGGGCTGGGGACTGAAGGTCATCCGCAGCGACCACTCGGCACCGAACAACATCGGCGGCCTGAAGGGCGACTACAACCGGGTGTCGGTGAAGCTGCCGGCTTCCCAGCCGCTGGCACCGGGGGCCTCGGCGGACATCGACTTCGTCTACTACCTGCCGGCGTCGACGCCCTCCAACTGGACGGTGACCTTCGCCGGCAGAACCTACGCGCTGGCCGGCGACCTGGCCCGCGGCACGACGGTGGTCGAGCCGGGCGGCTCCACGCCCACCCCGACGGGCACCGCGACCCCCACCCCGACGGGCACACCCACCGGCGGCACCTGCGCCGCGCCGGCCTGGGACAAGGCGGCCGCCTACAGCGGCGGCGCCACCGTCTCGTGGAAGGCCCGCTCGTGGAAGGCCAAGTGGTGGACCCAGGGCGAGGAACCGGGAACCACCGGCGAATGGGGGGTCTGGCAGGACCTGGGCACCTGCTGATGCACTGAGAGCCGGCAAGCGGACCGGGACCCGGCGAGGAGCGGTATGGGCACGGACACCACGGATCCCGCGGACGCCCGGGTGCGCAGGGCGCGGATCGCGATGGCGGCGATCTTCGCCGTGCACGGTGCGGTCACCGGCACCTTCGCCACCCGCGTCCCCTGGATCCAGGAACACGTCGGCATCAGCGCCGGCCGGCTGGGCCTCGCCCTGGCCTTCCCCGCGATCGGCGCGTCGCTGACGATGCCGCTCGCGGGGAGCGTCAGCCACCGCTTCGGTTCGCGCACGGCGTTGCGTGCCCTGCTCGCCCTGTGGTGCGCCTCCTTGGCGCTGCCCGCACTCTCCCCCGGCATGCTCACGCTCTGTGCGGCGCTGGCGGTGTACGGGGCGGCGTCGGGCATGGCGGACGTGGCCATGAACGCGCTCGGCGTGGAGACCGAGGAGCGGCTGGGCCGCTCGATCATGTCGGGGCTGCACGGCATGTGGAGTGCCGGTGCGCTCGTGGGGTCGGCGGCGGGCACGGTCGCCGCGCAGGCCGGCACGGACGCCCGTGTCCATCTCGGACTGGCGGCCGGCCTGCTCGTCGGGCTCGGCTCGGTCGCCTGCCGCTGGGCACTGGACGTGCGCAGCGCCGTGGACGAGCATCCGCCGCCGCGCTTGGCCCTGCCGCCGCGCTCGGCGGTGATCATCGGGGCGGTCGGTTTCTGCGCGGTCTTCGCCGAGGGGGCGAGCCTGGACTGGTCGGCGGTCTACCTCCGCGACGTCATCGGCTCCGGGCCGGGCGTGGCCGCCGCCTGCACCACGGCCTTCGCCTGCACGATGGCGGTGGCCCGGCTGGCGGGCGACGCGGCGGTGCGGCGGTTCGGTCCGGTACGCACCGTACGGGCGGGGGGCGTGCTGGCGGCCGGTGGCGGGCTGCTGGTGGTCCTCGCGGCCCATCCGCTGCCGGCCATAGCCGGCTTCGGCCTGCTGGGGCTGGGCATCGCCGTCGTCGTTCCGCTGGCCTTCGCGGCGGCGGGGCGCAGCGGGCCGGACGCCGGCCGGGCGATCGCGGGCGTGGCCACCATCACTTACACGTCGGGGCTGGTGGCGCCTGCCGCCATCGGGCAGATCGCGAACGCCACGTCGCTCGTGGTGTCCTTCGGCCTGGTGACCGTGCTGGCCGCCGGGCTGGTGGCAGGTGCGGGCGTGCTGCGGGCCCCGGCGCGGGATGCCGCCGCCGTGGCCCGTACCGCCGCGGCCGCCGAGCGCTGAGGGTTCCTGTCCGCTTCCCGCAGACGCCGCCGCGGGCCGTGTGCCGGGCCCCGGAGGGGGTCGGCCACGGCCCGCGGTGGAGGGGAACCGTCAGGCGCGGAACGTCACATCACGATGGCCCAGCCGTGGTAGCCACCGTGGTGCTTGTTGTGGCCGCAGTCGCGGCCGCCGTCGTGGTCCCGGCCGCCGTCGTGGTCCCGGCCGCGGTCCCACTTGTCGTCGCAGTCCCTCTTGTTGTGGCCGCCGCCCCAGCGGTCATGGTCGTCGCCGTGGCCGCCGCCCCAGCGGTCGTGGTCGTCGTTGTGGCCGCCGCCCCAACCGCCGCCCCATCCGCCGTGGCCGCCACCCCACTTGTCGTGGCCGCCGTGGCCGCCACCCCACTTGTCGTGGCCGCCGTGGCCGCCGTGGCCGCCACCCCAGCCGTCGTGGCCGTGGTTCTTCCACTTACCGATCCAAATGCCGCTCCAATCTCCCCACTTGCCCCAGCCGCCACCGCCCCAGCTGTCGTGGCGGATGTAGTCGTGGCGGCTGTAGTCGCCGTGGCGGTAGTGGCCGCGGTCGTGGTCCTTGCGGCCGTGGTCGCAGTCCCGGTCCTTGTCGCGGTCGCGGTCACGGTCGCGGTCCTTGCGGCCGTGGTCGCAGTCCCGGTCCTTGTCGCGGTCGCGGTCCTTGTCGCGGTCGCGGTCGCGGTCCTTGCGGCCGTGGTCGCAGTCCCGGTCCTTGTCGCGGTCCTTGTCGCGGTCACGGTCCTTGCGGCCGTGGTCGCAGTCCCGGTCCTTGTCGCGGTCACGGTCCTTGCGACCGTTGTCCTTGTCCCGGTCCTTGTCACGGCCCTTGTCGTGGCCCTTGTCCTTGTCACGGTCACGGTCGCGGTCACGGCCCTTGTCGCGGTCACCGTGGTCGTCGTCCCAGGTCCACGCCTGGTTGCCGGACGCGACCTGCGGCGCGGCCTGGGCCACTCCGGCGACCGGAACAATGGTGGCGCCGGCGAGGATCGCGGCGGCCGCGGTGCGGCCGACGAGCTTGCGCATGTGTGTCTCCTGAATTGCAGGAAATCGGACACTCAGACGCATACCTCGCATGAACTGATAAACATCCGGCGGTCGTGGCCATACAGCCCTACGAGCTGCCAATTGGGCCGATCGCAGCAACGCGCGAGAGGGGTCCGGAGGGCCCCGGAAGCGCTCCGACGAGGGCGAGGAGCACCGGCCGGCCCGGCTTAGCATGGTCCGGATCACGACAACGCGAACAGTTACGGAGCGGTCATGGGCCTCGGGGTGCGCTGGACTCTGCACGGCGACGGGCGCACCCCCGCCCCCGGGGCAGTGGTCAGACCGGATGAACGGCTCTCGTGGCCGCGCACCGCGGGCCTGGGCGCGCAGCACGTGGTGGCGATGTTCGGGGCGTCCTTCGTGGCTCCGGTGCTCATGGGCCTGGACCCCAATCTCGCCATCATGATGTCGGGCGTCGCGACGATCATCTTCCTGCTGGCGACGCGCGGCCGGGTGCCCAGCTACCTGGGCTGCAGCCTCTCCTTCGTCGGTGTCGCCGCGATCATCCGGGCCCAGGGCGGCGACAGCGCGGCCGTCACGGGCGCGATCCTCGTGGTCGGTGTGGCGTTGTTCCTGAGCGGCCTCGCGGTGCGGAGGTTCGGTGCGCGGATCATCCACGCGGCGATGCCGCCGGTGGTCACCGGTGCGGTCGTCATGCTGATCGGCTTCAACCTGGCGCCGGTGACCGCGAGTACGTACTGGCCGCAGGACCAGTGGACGGCGCTGCTGACGATGCTCTTCACCGGGCTCGCGGTGGTGTGCCTGCGGGGCTTCTGGTCCCGTGTCGCGATCTTCCTCGGACTGCTCTTCGGGTATGCGGTCTCCTGGGTCTTCGACCGGGTCTTCGGCAAGATCCACTCGGTGCACGGCGGCGCGCAGGCCGTCGACCACTGGCGCCTGGACCTGTCGGCCGTGGGCAAGGCCGACTGGACCGGCCTGCCCTCGCTGCACGCGCCCGCCTTCGGCTGGTCGGCGGCGCTGGTCGCGCTTCCGGTGGTGATCGCACTGATCGCGGAGAACGCCGGCCACGTCAAGGCCGTCGGCGAGATGACCGGCGACCCGCTGGACGACCAGCTGGGCACCGCGATCGCCGCGGACGGCGCGGCGACCGTGCTCTCCACCGCGGTCGGGGGCCCGGCCAACACCACGTACTCCGAGAACATCGGCGTCATGGCGGCCACCCGCGTGTACTCCACCGCCGCCTACTGGGCCGCGGCCGGCTTCGCGCTGCTCTTCGGCCTCTGCCCCAAGTTCGGGGCGGTCGTCGCGGCCATCCCGGGCGGCGTGCTGGGCGGCATCACCGTGATCCTCTACGGCATGATCGGGCTGCTCGGCGCGCAGATCTGGGTCCACAACAAGGTCGACCTGCGCAATCCGCTGAACCTGGTCCCGGTCGCGGCGGGCATCATCATCGGCATCGGCGGCGTGAGCCTCAAGATCAGCCAGAACTTCGAGCTCAGCGGCATCGCCCTCGGCACGATCGTGGTGATCAGCGGCTACCACGCGCTGCGCGCCCTGGCCCCGGCCCACCTCAAGGAGCAGGAGCCCTTGCTGGACTCCGGCACGAGCGGCTACGACGACGGCACGGGCAACACGGGCGCCGTGCCGCACGGCGTGTGACCGCCCCGCCCGGCACGGCGGCCGGGCACGCAGCGTGACGAAGCGGCACGAACCCCGCCCTCGTTCACCCGTTCTGGTTAACTATCCGCCACTCGCGCCTACGCTCCGTATTCGACTGTCACTCTGTGCATATGACGATGACGCGGGCGCAGCCGGCGGTGCCCGCCGGCATCGACGGGGTACTGGCGCGGATGCGGGGGCTCGACGCCGCGCTTCCGCCGAGGGACGGGGTGGCGGTGTTCAACCGGGTGTATCTGGCGGTCACGGAGGAGGTCGGCCGCCGGGTGTCGCTGGGCGGCTTCCGGAACCGGCAGGCGACGGCAGAGCTCGATGTGCGCTTCGCCAAGCGCTATCTGCACGCCGTCGACCAGGCCTCCAAGGGCCGCCTGCCGCCGGCCTGCTGGCGGCCGCTGTTCCAGCTGCGGGGCCACCCGGCCGTCCAGCCCCTGCAGTTCGCGCTTGCGGGGATCAACGCCCACATCGGCCACGACCTGGCCCTGGCCCTGGCCGACACCTGCCGGGCGCTGGACGCCGAGCCGCGCGCCCTCGAGGGCGACTTCCACCGGATCGGCGCCATGCTCGTCGCCATGGAGGAGCGCATCCGCGAGGAGCTCATGCCGGGGCCCGACCTGCTGGACGTCGCGGACCCGCTCACCCACCTGGTCGGCTCATGGACGCTGGAGGCCGCGCGGAACGCGGCCTGGGCCTCGTTCCGCGCGCTGTGGGCCATGCGTGAGCTGCCCGATCTGGTCGAGGAGCTCACCGACCGCGTCGACGCGAGCGTCGGCATGGTCGGCCGCTGCCTCCTCACACCGCTGGGCTGACGCGCGCACGGACCGCGCGCGCCACTCCCGGCCTCAGTCCTCCGGCAGCTCGACGGGCGCGATCTCGTCGTAGACGTCACCCGGACCGGGGTTGGTGCCGTCCGTGGCCCCGCCGAACTGGCGCATGACGCCCCACACCGCGTTGAGCGCGGTCTGGACGGCGCCCTCGGCCCAGCCGGCGGTCCAGGAGATGTCGTCGCCGGCGAGGAAGATGCCCCGCTTGTCCTCGGGCAGGCGGTCCTGCATGAAGTGGGTGAACAGTCGCCGCTGGTAGCGGTAGTGCCCGGGGAGGTTGGCCTTGAACGCGCCCATGAAGTAGGGCTCGTTCTCCCAGGAGACCGTCACCGGGTTGCCGATGATGTGCTTGCGGATGTCGACCTTGGGGTAGATCTCGCGGAGCGACTTGAGCATGACCTCCATGCGCTCGTTCGCCGAGAGCGGCAGCCACTTGAGGCTGTCGTCGCACCAGGTGTAGGAGAGGCAGATGACAGCGGGCTTGTCCGGCCCGTTGTCCAGCAGGTAGGTGCCGCGCGTCATACGGTCGGTGAGCGTCATCGACATGACGTCCCGCCCCGTCTCCTCATCCTTGTCCAGCCAGAACGGCCGGTCCACCGGCACGAACAGCTTGGACGACTCCATGTAGTGGGTGCGCTCCATCGCCGTCCAGTGGTCGATGGGGAACAGCGAGTCATCGCACTCGATCTTCGACAGCAGCATCCAGGACTGGGCAGTGAAGATCGCCGCCTGGTACGTACGGATGTCGCCGGTGGCGTCGGTGACGGTGATGCGGTTGCCCGCCGTGCGGTGCAGACGAGTCACGGCCGGACGGGGCGCGCCGCCGTGCAGCGAGGACAGCGAGGTGCCCTGCGCCCAGTGGATGATCTTCTCCGGCTCGCGCTCCCACAGGCGCAGCGGCAGCTGCTGGCTGCCGCCGACGATGCCGCGGTGGTGGTCGTCGGCCTCGGTGTAGACGACGCGGAGGATCTCCAGGATGGAGTTGGGGAAGTCGGTGTCCCAGCCACCGGTGCCGAAGCCGACCTGGCCGAAGATCTCCCGGTGCCGGAAGGACTTGAAGGCCTCCGACTCGCAGAGGAAGCCGTAGAAGGTCTGGTTGTCGAGCTTCTCGACGAGCTTCGCCCAGATCTCACGGATGCGCGGCACGTCGCGCTCCCGCATGGCGCGGTTCATGTCGGAGAAGTCCGCGCCCTCCTCCAGGCAGGCGTTCCAGGCCTGCGCCACGTCGCGGTAGACCTGGGGCAGGTCCTCGACCGTCTCCGCGTAGTGGGACTCGCCCTTGAGGTCGACGACCGTGGAGGGGGTTCCCGGCGCCAGCGGGTTGGGGAACGGCTTGGTCTCCAGGCCCACCAGGTCGATGTAGTGCTGGAAGGCGGTGGAGGACGGCGGGAAGCGCATCGCGCCCATCTCGGCCGTCAGCTCCCCTTCCTCACCTGTGGCGGAGCAGCCCTCGAAGCCGACGGTCCGCAGCCGGCCGCCGATCTGGTCGGCCTCGTAGACGACGGGCTTGAGGCCCATCTTCATCAGCTCGTACGCGGCGATGACGCCCGACAGTCCGCCGCCGATGACGGCGACCTCGGTGCCGTGCTCGGTGGCCGGTATCTGGCCCAGACCCGCCGGGTGGGCGAGGAAGTCGTCGTAGGCGAAGGGGAAGTCCGGGCCGAACATGGTGATCGGCGGCTCGACGGGCTGGACCTGCTCGTGCTCGTCGTGGACGGCGGTGGGCACCGTGGACGTCATCGGCTGGACTCTCCTACTGGCAAGGGGGTGTGGGCGGGGCGAGGGAAGCCCGTGGTCAGGTGAGCGAGGCGTACAGCTCGGGGCGGCGATCGCTCAGATAGGTGTTCTCGGCGCGGGAGGCCTTCAGCAGCGCCGGGTCGACGTCGGCGACGATCAGGTCCTCACCGGCCCCGGCCCGCGCCCGTACGGTTCCGTCGGGGGCCGCGAGGCAGGACAGCCCGGCGAAGGCGAGATCGCCCTCGGCGCCGCAGCGGTTGGCGTAGGCGATGTAGAGCTGGCTCTCCCACGCCCGCGCGGGAATGATCGTCTGCGGCACGATCTCGTAGGGGCGCATCAGCGCGGTGGGGGCGAGCAGCAGCTCGGTGCCCGCCAGCGCGTGGGCCCGTACGGTCTCGGGGAACTCGACGTCGTAGCAGATCAGCAGCCCGAGCCGGAGGCCGCCGAAGTCGGCCTGGACGAGCGGGTCACGGCCGGGCGTGAAGCTGGCCGTCTCGTACTCGCCGAAGAGGTGGGTCTTGCGGTAGTTGGCGAGAGAGGTCCCGTCGGGGCCGATGAGCTGGAGCGAGTTGTAGACCGTCTCGCCGTCGCGCTCGGGGTAGCCGTAGCCGATGGCCAGCCCGTGCTCGGTGGCGATGCGGGCGACGGCACCGGCGCCGGGGCCGGAGGCGGGCTCGGCACGGTCCCGGACGGCCGCGCCGAGGGCGTAGCCGGTCAGGTACAGCTCATTGGTGAGCAGCAGCCGGGCACCGGCGGCGGCGGCCCGCCGGGCGGCGGCGGCCAGGGCGTCGAGGCTGTCGGCAGTGGAGGAGGGAACGCCGCTGGGACCTTGGTACAGCGCGGTGCGCAGCGGCGTCATACGTTCCTCTGGTGGCTGATCGGGCAGAAGGGTCACACACGCATCCGTGTTGATGACGACTTGACGTTACGGTCCGGGCTCTCCGCCCGACAAGGCGCCGACGTTGCGCGCAGACGCCCGATTCGTTGCGCCTTTCCGTTCCTTCGCGGCGATTCATTGCGCGGGGCCACCGGGTAGGGGGCGGCTGCCCGGCCGGGCCCCTTACTGCGGCCCGCTACAGTCGTCCTCCGGCCGTGCCGGGGGGGCTCAGGACGGCGCGCCGGAGGTGAAACGGCGCAGCAGGGGCGAGAGGACCAGCACCGACTTCGTGCGCTCCACGAAGGGCTCCCCGGCGATGCGCTCCAGAACGCGCTCGAAGTGCCGCATGTCCGAGGCGAAGATCTGGACGATGGCGTCGGCCTCCCCCGTGACGGTGGAGGCCGACGCCACCTCCGGGTACCGGGAGAGGCCCCGGTGGATGGCCTCGGGCGAGGTGTTGCGGCGGCAGTAGAGCTCGATGAAGCCTTCGGTCTCCCAGCCGAGCGCGGCCGGGTCCACGCGTACCGTGAAGCCGGTGATGGCGCCTTCGGCGCGCAGCCTGTCCACACGCCGTTTGACGGCGGGCGCGGACAGGCCGACCTCCGCGCCGATGTCGGCGTAGGAGCGCCTGGCGTCTTCGGCCAGGGCATGCACGATGCGTTCGTCGAGCTCGTTCAATCGCACGGCGGGTGGATCACTTTTCTACGGGTACCAGCTGTCGTTACCAGCAGTAGATCACGTACCCGGCCGTACCCCCGACCCGAACGCCGTGCCCGGCCCCTCAGCTGCCGAGTGCGGTGCACATGGCGGGAGGCCCGGGGAATTCCTCGGGGAGTGCGTCCATCAGGACCTCGTCGACGTACTGGCCCAGCCAGTGGCCGGACTTGCGGAAGCGTCCGGTGGGCCGGAATCCGGCCTTCTCGAAGGCGGTGATGCCGGCCCGGTTCGGCTCCAGCACCCGCAGCCACACGGCCCGCATGGCGCCCAGATGGAACGCCCAGTCCAGGGTGAGGCGGGTGGCCTCCTCGGCGAAGCGCTTGCCGCGCTGGGCGGGGGCGACGACGATCGCGAACTCGGCCCTGCGCTCGCCGGGGTCGATGCGCAGCGTGGTCAGGGCGACCGGCTGCTTGTCCTTGAGGCGTACGACCTCGAACCGCGCGTGGTTGCGGTCGTCGAGTTCCCGGTCCCACTCGTCCGCCCGGGCCTCCCACGCCCGGGGGAAGCGGCTCCCGGCGCCGAGGATGGTCCCGGGGTCGCATTCCCATCTGTGGTACTCGGTCAGCATCTCGTCCCTGGGCATGCCCAGGGCGAGCCGGTCGCCGGTCAGCAGGAGGTGGGGACTGCTCATCCGATGTGATCCCTTCCCGTCTGCCGGGTCCCCGGACGGCGGACCCGGCAGGCAGGGATCATAGGGCCGCTCAGAAGAAGATCATTTCTTCGCGGCGGCCCCTGGAGCCCAGGACGCGGGCCTGCCCGCGTCCGGCTCCCGTCCTCACCTCCGCCGCTTGCCGCCCTTCCCGCCGGACTTCTTACGAGCCTTCGCACCGGACTTCCCACCGGACTTCGCACCGGACTTCGGGCGGGACTGCGTCCCGGGCCTGGCCGCCGCCTTGGCGCCGGACCCGTCCTTGGTGGCGGCCGTGGTTCCGGCCTCGGCGTCCTTCGTCGCGGCGGCCTTGGTTCCGGCATTCCCGGACGTCTTGGTCGCGGGCTTCGCGCCGGTCTTGGCGCCGGACTTCGCCTCGGGCTTCACAGCCGTCTTCACCTCGGCCTTCGCCTCGGCCTTGGCAGCGGCCCTCCGGCCGGCCCCGGCGCCGGCCTTCGCGCCGGCCACCGCCTCTTCCTTGACGAGCTCCACCGCGCCGCCCGTCGCGCCCTCCTGGGCCAGGCGGGAGCGGCGCATGCCGTAGCCGAAGTAGAGCAGGAGGCCGAGGACCATCCAGCCGCCGAAGTACTCCCAGGTGACGACGTCCAGGCTGAACATCATGTAGACGCACAGCAGGAAGCCGATGGCCGGGAAGACGGGTGCGAGCGGCACGGAGATCCAGCGACCGATCGGCACACGCACACCCGAAAGCGGTACCCGGAAGCTGCGGTGCATGTCGGGGCGGGTGAAGCTCAGCACGATGACGGCGACGTTGACCAGGGCGAAGGCGAAGAGCGTGCCGATGCTGGTGGCGTCCGCGAGCTCGGCGAGCGGGACCGCGGCGGCCAGGATGCCGCAGAAGAGCGAGACGATCACGGTGTTGGCGCGCGGCACCCCGGTCTTCGCGTGGACCTTGGAGAAGGCCTTGGGGACCAGGCCGTCGCGGGACATCGCGAAGAGGATGCGGGTCTGCCCGTACAGCACGGTCAGCACGACGCTGGCGATGGCGATGACGGCGCCCGCGGCGAGGAAGACGGCCCAGAAGCCCTGGCCGGTGACGTCCTTCATGATCCCGGCCAGCGCGGCCTCGGAGCCCTCGAACTTGTCCCACGGCATGGCGCCGACCGCGATCGCCGCGACCAGCACGTACAGCGCGGTGACGATCAGCAGCGACAGCATGATCGCCTTGGGCAGGTCCTTCTTCGGGTCCTTGGCCTCCTCGCCCGCGGTGGACGCGGCGTCGAAGCCGATGTACGAGAAGAAGAGCGTGGCGCCCGCGGCGCTGACGCCACCGAGGCCGAGCGGCATGAACGGCGCGTAGTTGCCGGCGCGGATGCCGGTGAAGGCCACGGCGCAGAAGAGCACCAGGGCCACGATCTTCACACCGACCATGATCGTGTTGGCCCGGGCGCTCTCCTTGGCACCGCCGAGGAGGAAGGCCATGCACAGCAGCACCACGAGCAGGGCCGGCAGGTTGAAGATGCCGCCGTCGACGCCCGGCGGGTTGGCCAGGGCGTCGGGGATGGTGACGCCGATGGTGCCGTCGAGGAGTTCGTTGAGGTACTGGCCCCAGCCGACGGCGACGGCCGCGACGGAGACGCCGTACTCGAGGATCAGGCACCAGCCGCAAATCCAGGCGACGAGCTCGCCCAGGGTGGCGTAGGCGTACGAGTACGAGGAGCCGGAGACCGGGATGGTGCCGGCCAGCTCCGCGTAGGACAGCGCCGAGAACAGCGCGGTGACGCCCGCGAGGACGAACGAGATCACGACCGCCGGGCCCGCTTGGGGCACGGCGTTGCCGAGGACCACGAAGATGCCGGTGCCCAGCGTGGCGCCGATGCTGATCATGGTCAGCTGCCACATGCCGAGCGAGCGGCGCAGGCTGCCGCCCTCGCCCTGGCCGCCCTCGGCGACCAGGCGCTCGACGGGCTTGCGGCGCATCAGGCGGGCGCCGAAGCCGGGGGACGACAGCGCAAGGCGCTGGTCGTCGCCGGTGATGGGTGGCGCGGTGCCTTGGTCCAACACTGGGTCGCTCCGTTCATGACTGCCGGTCGGGGTACCGGTCGGGGAGCGGCAGCCCACGGCGGTCACCCAGGGCGCGCCGGCATGGCAGAGCAAACCCGTAGCGAGGGGGTACCGCCGAGCAAGCGGTACCCGCCACTCCACGTTCTGCGCAGACCCTATGAGGTGAGGGCCCACGCTCGTAATGCACCATTCTTGCGTATGCCCGTTCGATCATTGCGTCCGGGGGACCAGAACGGGCGAACGTTGCACGTCGGGTTATGAATCGGTACAGGGGCAGCAAAAAAGGGGCGCGACCCGGTGATCCGGGTCGCGCCCCTTCGGGCGGTGCGGACTACTGCCAGCTGGCGTGCAGCGGCTTGCCCTCGGCGTATCCGGCGGCGCTCTGGACGCCGACGACGGCACGCTCGGCGAACTCCTCGAGGGAGCCGGCGCCGGCGTACGTGCAGGAGGAACGGACACCCGCGATGATCGAGTCGATCAGGTCCTCGACGCCCGGACGGGTCGGGTCGAGGAACATGCGCGAGGTGGAGATGCCCTCCTCGAACAGGCCCTTGCGGGCGCGGTCGTAGGCGGATTCCTCGCTGGTGCGGTTGCGCACGGCACGGGCCGAGGCCATGCCGAAGCTCTCCTTGTACAGGCGCCCGTCGGCGCTCTGCTGGAGGTCGCCCGGGGACTCGTAGGTACCGGCGAACCAGGAGCCGACCATGACGTTGGAGGCGCCGGCGGCCAGGGCCATGGCCACGTCACGGGGGTGACGGACGCCGCCGTCGGCCCAGACGTGCTTGCCGTACTTCTTGGCCTCGGCGGCGCACTCGAGCACCGCGGAGAACTGCGGGCGGCCCACGCCGGTCATCATGCGGGTGGTGCACATGGCGCCCGGGCCCACGCCGACCTTGATGATGTCCGCGCCGGCCTCGATGAGGTCGCGCACGCCCTCGGCGGCGACGATGTTGCCCGCGACGATCGGGACCTGCGGGTCGAGCGCCCGGACGGCCTTGACCGCGGAGATCATCGACTCCTGGTGGCCGTGCGCGGTGTCCACGACGATCGTGTCGGCACCGGCGGCCAGCAGGGCCTTGGCCTTGCCTGCCACGTCGCCGTTGATGCCGACGGCGGCCGCGATGCGCAGCTTGCCGTCCGCGTCAGTGGCGGGCGTGTAGAGCGTCGCGCGCAGGGCGCCCTTGCGGGTGAGGATGCCGGCCAGCCTGCCGTCCTTGTCGACGGCGGGGGCGAGCTTGCGGTGGGCGGCGTCGAGCTGGTTGAAGGCCTCGCGCGGGTCGATGCCGGCGTCGAGGAGCAGCAGCTCCCTGGACATGACCTCCGACAGCTGGGTGAAGCGGTCCACGCCGGTCAGGTCGGACTCGGTGACGACGCCGATCGGGCGGTGGTCGCCGTCCACGACGACGCCCGCGCCGTGTGCCCGCTTGTGCAGCAGCGAGAGCGCGTCGGCGACGGTCTGGGTGGGCGCGAGGACGATGGGGGTGTCGAGCACGTGGTGACGGCTCTTGACCCAGGAGATGACGTCGGCGACGACCTCGATCGGGATGTCCTGGGGGATGACGACGAGACCACCGCGGCGGGCGACCGTCTCGGCCATGCGCCGGCCGGCGATGGCGGTCATGTTGGCGACCACGAGCGGAATGGTGGTGCCCGTCCCGTCGGGCGAGGAAAGATCCACGGCCTGGCGGGAACCGACCGCGGAGCGGCTCGGCACCATGAACACGTCGTCGTACGTCAGGTCGTACGCCGGCTTCTGGTCATTAAGGAATCGCATACTGGCTCTCTCACCTGCGGTTTTGCGTACAGAGCGGGTGGGGAGTCAGCACCGAGCCAGCACCGGATCGGGCTGAGGTTCCTGGACCCATCATCCACGATGTCACCCGATCGTGGGGAACCGGATGCACATTCTGTGACTTCGGCCAGCGGACGGCAGCCGTCCCTGTGGCTTCCCCCAAGGACTTTCGGCCCGGTGTCCGCGGGACCTGTGGCTCCCGACGGCGACGGCGCCGGCCACCCGGGGAGGGTGACCGGCGCCGTCGCCGTACGGCTTGTCGCGCGGCCCGCTACGCGCCGTCCGGGTCCGTCCGGTCCAGCGCCGGACGCGGGCCGGGGCCGGTCTCCAGCAGCAGGTAGTCGGCCGCGGCGGTGTCCGTGACCAGGCTGGTGACCAGCCCGGACCGCAGCACCGCGCCGATGGCCGCCGCCTTGCGCAGCCCGCCCGCGATGGCGACGACCTCGGGAATGCGGCGCAGCCGGTCGGCCTCGACGGTGATGCAGCGCTCGCCCAGGTCCCTGCCGATGCGCCGGCCCTCGGCGTCGAAGAGGTGCGCGGACATCTCCGCCGCGGCGCCGAGGGAGGCGTAGTGGGCCCGCTCCTCGTCGCTGAGCATGTCGTAGACGGTGGAGATGCCCGGCTCCCAGGAGCCGATGGAGACCGCGGCGACAGTGACCTTGTCGAAGTACTCGAAGGCCCGGGCGATGCCCGTCTGACCGCGCAGGGCGGCGGCGGTGGCCGTGTCGGGCAGCAGCATCGGGGCGTAGATCGGGTGGGCCTCGCCGCCGGAGACCTGGGCGGCCCGGCGCACGGCCTCCACCGAACCGCGCTCGGCGGTGCCCGCGTCGTAGACACCGGTGAGCTGGACGACCGTGCAGGGCGGCAGCCGGTGCAGGGCCGCGGCCATGTGGATGGTGGAGCGGCCCCAGGCGAGGCCGAGCACATCGCCCTCGTGGACCAGCTCGCCGAGCAGGTCGGCTGCCACCTCGCCGAGGTTCTCGGGGTCGGGCGCGTCGTCGGCCGCGTCGGCCGGGGACTCCACGACCACCGCGTGCCGCAGGCCGTAGCGGGCGCGCAGCGCGTCGGAGCGCTCCGCGTCCAGCTCCGCCGGCACCCGGATCTCGATCCGCACCAGATCGCGCTCCAGTGCCGTCTCCAGCACCCGGGCGACCTTGAAGCGGCTCACGCCGAACTCCTCGGCGATCTGGATCTTCGACTTGCCCTCGAGGTAGAAGCGGCGGGCCATCGCCGCCGCCTGCACCAGCTCGGCGGGCCCCATAGGCGTGGCTGAACGGCCCGTCGACACCCTGGTCTCCTCACTACTTCGTTCAAGCTTGTGTGCAAGCTGTGGAGCTAATGGACTCGACGTCATCCTGTCAGATGCGCCGGTCCTTGATCAGCCCTTGACCTTCGCCCTCAGCAATTCGGGCGAGACGGCACGGGACGTTCAGTGCGCACAGGACCAGGGAGCCCGCGCCGTGGCCTGCTCCGCCTGCGCGCGCAGGGAACGTACGGCCGCCGCCGGATCGTCCATACCGTAGACGGCCGATCCGGCCACGAACACATCCGCGCCGGCCTCGGCGCAGCGCTCGATGGTGCCGACCGAGACGCCGCCGTCGACCTGCAGCCACAGCTGCAGATTGTGCCGCGAGATCAGCTCGCGGGTGCGGCGGATCTTGGGAAGCATGATGTCGAGGAACGCCTGGCCGCCGAAGCCGGGCTCGACGGTCATGATGAGCAGCATGTCCAGCTCGGGCAGCAGGTCCTCGAACGGCTCGATCGGTGTCGCGGGCTTGAGCGCCATCGACGCCCGGGCCCCCAGGCGCCGGAGCTCCCGCGCCAGCCGCACGGGCGCCGCGGCGGCCTCCGCGTGGAAGGTCACCGACCCAGCGCCCGCCTCGGCGTACTGCGGCGCCCAGCGGTCCGGGTCCTCGATCATCAGGTGGCAGTCCAGCGGTGTGCCGGTGGCCTTGGCCAGCGACTCGACGACCGGCACGCCGAGCGTGAGGTTGGGGACGAAGTGATTGTCCATCACATCGACGTGGAGCCAGTCCGCGCCCTTCACCGCCTGCGCTTCGTCGGCGAGGCGGGCGAAGTCTGCGGACAGGATGCTGGGGTTGATCTGCACGGCCATAACCCAAGCCTGCCATGCCCGGTTCGCGGCCTTGACACGGGGCGGCTCCGCCGGGCCGCGCCACGGGGGCTGATCACCGTCGCGGTGCGGGGAGCGGCATCCGTGACCGCGGCCGTCAGGTCGTCAGGCGGTGCGGCGCAGGAGGGCCAGGTACATCGCGTCCGTGCCGTGCAGATGGGGCCAGAGCTGGACGTCGGGGCCGTCGCCCAGGGCGGGGACGCCCTGCATGTGGGGGCGCGCGTCGATCCACTCGGCGGATGCCGCGGGGCCGCCGCGGCCCCTGAGCACGTCGTCCACGACGGCCCGGGTCTCCGCCGGGTGCGGGGAACACGTGGCGTAGCCGACGACGCCGCCGACGCGGACGGCACGCAGCGCCTCACGCAGCAGGTCGCGCTGGAGAGGCGCAAAACCGGCCACGTCCTCGAGGCGGCGGCGCCAGCGGGCCTCGGGGCGGCGGCGCAGGGCGCCCAGACCCGTGCAGGGCACGTCCATCAGGACCCGGTCGAAGGTACCCTCGCGCCACGGCGGGCAGGTGCCGTCGGCCGCGATGACCTGGTAGGGGCCGGGGTTGCCGGCCAGGGCGCGCTCGACGAGGCGGGCGCGGTGCGGCTGCTTCTCGGAGGCCAGCAGCGCGGCTCCGCGCTGCGCCGCGAGTGCGCCGAGCAGGGCCGCCTTGCCGCCGGGACCCGCGCAGCCGTCCAGCCAGCGCTCGTCCGGCCCCTCCAGCGGAACCTCGGCGAGGGCGAGGGCGACGAGCTGGCTGCCCTCGTCCTGGACGCCGGCCCGGCCCTCGCGCACGGCGTCCAGGGCCCCGGGCTCGCCGCCTTCGGCGAGCCGTACGGCGTGGGGCGACCAGCGGCCGGGCAGCGCGGAGTCCTCGCCGACCGCGGCCAGCAGCTCGTCGGTGGTGGCGCGCCCGGGGCGGGCGACCAGGGTCACCTCGGGACGGTCGTTGTCCGCTTCGAGCAGGTCCTCGATGCCCGCCCGGGGGCCGCCGAGCGCGTCCCACAGCGCGGAGACGATCCAGCGCGGGTGGGAGTGGACGACGGCGAGGTGCTCCTCGGGGTCGTCGTCGTAGGGCGGGGCGACCTTCTCCAGCCAGCCGTCGAGATCGTGGGCCGTGATCTTCCGCAGCACGGCGTTGACGAACTTCGCCCGTCCGTCGCCCAGCACGACGCGCGCCAGCTCGACGCTGGCGGACACCGCTGCGTGCGGCGGGATGCGCGTGCCGAGCAGCTGGTGCGCGCCCAGGCTCAGCACGTCGAGCACCGGCGGGTCGACCTCGCGCAGCGGCCGGTCGACGCAGGCCGCGATGATCGCGTCGTACGTGCCCTGGCGGCGCAGCGTCCCGTAGACCAGTTCGGTGGCGAGGGCGGCGTCACGCGTGTCGAAGCCGTCCTTCTCGCGGGCCTTGCGCAGCAGCGGCGGCAGCACGAGGTTGGCGTAGGCGTCCCGCTCGTCGACGGCCCGCAGCGCCTCGAAGGCGAGGATCCGTACCGGGTCCTTCTGGGGCCGGCGGTACGGCTTGGCGGGGCGGCCGTTCTTGCGGCGAGACGCCTGATCGTTCACGAAAGGTGCTCCGGAGCTGGGCTGATGAAGGGTTCCAGCCTACGCCGCCTACTTCTCGCCCAGCCGTTCGCCCGCTGCGATGCGAACGCCACGGGCCCAGTCGGCGGCCTGCATCGGCTTCTTGCCCTGGGGCTGGACCCAGTGCAGCTGCGCGGCGTGCGAGCCGGTGCCGACGTGGACGGAGTTCTTGGCCGCCGCGATCTCGCCGGGGGCGAGGTCGGTGCGGTCGGTGGCCGGCGCGACGGACATCACCTTCAGGCGCTCGCCGCGGAAGGTCGTCCAGGCGCCGGGGGCGGGGGCGCAGCCGCGTACGACGCGGTCGACGCGCAGGGCGGGCGCGGCCCAGTCGATGCGGGCGTCCTCGACGTTCATCTTCGGGGCGAGCGAGACGCCCTCGGCGGGCTGCGGAACGGCCTTGAGGGTGCCGTCCTCGATGCCGTCCATGGTGGCGGCCAGCAGCCCGGAGCCGGCGAAGGCGAGCCGGGTCAGCAGATCCCCGCTGGTGTCGGTGGGCCGGACCTGCTCGGTGAGCACGCCGTAGACGGGCCCGGAGTCAAGGCCCTCCTCGATCCGGAAGGTGGAGGCGCCGGTGACCTCGTCCCCGGCCAGGATCGCGTGCTGCACGGGGGCGGCGCCGCGCCACGCGGGCAGCAGGGAGAAGTGCAGGTTCACCCACCCGTGAGCCGGGATCTCCAGGGCGGCCTTCGGCAGCAGGGCGCCGTAGGCGACGACCGGGCAGCAGTCGGGGGCGATCTCGCGCAGCCGGGCGAGGAAGTCCTCGTCACGCGGCCGGGCGGGCTTGAGCACCTCGATGCCGGCCTCCTCCGCGCGCTCGGCGACGGGGCTGGCGACCAGGCGCCGGCCGCGGCCGGCGGGCGCGTCGGGCCGGGTGACGACGGCGACGACCTCGTGGCGGTCCGAGGCGATCAGGGCGTCGAGGGCGGGGACGGCGACCTCGGGGGTACCGGCGAAGACGAGCCTCATGGGTGGCGGACTACCTCTCTCGTAGCGCTCTCATAGCGCTGTCGTGGCGCCGGGCTGAACGGCGCTCCAGTCTAGAGGCGCCCCTCCCCCTGGGGGCGTGCGGGCTGACGCGCGCCCCATTCCGGCGGATGTACGCCCCCATACCGTGACCCAGCGGCCCGTGGCGCGTTGGGTCAAGAGAGATTGACCGAAACGGGCTGCAACCGCGGTCCGCTTTCCTTGCGTTGTTTACCGACCACCCGTCAACTCTCGTCCTCCTTCGTCCCTTTAACCGCCGGTCCGAGAGGCTTGTTCATGCCCGACCACGCAACCCACGACGCCCAGGCACGGGCCAGCCTGCATCTACTGGTCCGGGACATCGAGAGGGTCCGCCGCCAGGTGGACGCGCTGCGCACCCTCACCGCCCAGCTGGGCAATGTCTACCGCCCGCGCCGCACCGGCCCGTCGGCCGGCTTCGTCGTCTACGGGCGGGCCCCCGCCCCGACCGTCCGGCTGGCGCAGGAGCTGCGGGACAGCGTCGAGACGCTGGTCACGGCGGCCGTGGACTTCGACCGCTCGCTGGGCTTCTCGTGGGACGCGGTGGGTTCGGCGCTCGGCGTCACCAAGCAGGCGGTGCACCGCCGTTACGGCGCCCGCAGGGCGGGCGGCCAGGCCACGGCCGAAGCCCCCGAGCCCGTCCGCACGGCCGAGCCGACGCCGGTCCCGGTCGTCCCCGCCGCCCGCACGGTCCCGGGCCAGCCGGGCGCCCACCGCGAGGAGCCGCGCGCCTCGGCGTTCCCGGGCCCCCGGAACGGGTGACGCCCCACCGGCCCCGCATCGAGCCCAGTGCGGCACCACCGCCCACCACGGCGGACCCGAGGACGCCTGACGGCCACCCCCTCGCCCCGGCGGCCTGACGGCCACAAGCGGGTGCGGCCCCCGGGCCGAGGCCGGGACGGCACCGCCGAACAGCAGCGTCGCGGCTGATCACCACGGCGGCGGATCCGGGGGGACGCCCGGACGACCATCCCCTCGCCCGCCGCCAGCGGCTACGGGCCCCCGGGCCGAGGCCGGGACGGCACCGCCGAACAGCAGCGCCGCGGCTGATCACCACGGCGGCGGATCCGGGGGACGCCCGGACGACCATCCCCTTGCCCGCCGCCAGCGGCTACGGGCCCCCGGGCCGAGGCCGGGACGGCACCGCCGAACAGCAGCGTCGCGGTTGATCACCGCGGCGGCGGATCCGGGGGACGCCCGGACGACCATCCCCTCGCCCGCCGCCAGCGGCTACGGGCCCCCGGGCCGAGGCCGGGACGGCACCGCCGAACAGCAGCGCCGCGGCTGATCACCACGGCGGCGGATCCGGGGGACGCCCCGCAGGTCATGCCCTTGTCCCTGCCGCCAGCGGCAACGACTTCCGGGCCAAGCCCGGGACGGCCACGCCGAGCACCACCACCACAGCTGATCACCGCGGCGGCGGGTCCGAGGGGACGCCCGGCGGTCATCCCCCGGGCCAAGCCCGGGACGGCACGCCGATCACCCCCGCAGTGGGCCCAGCGGCGCCCCTGCACCGTCAGGGCAGGGCTCGGTCAGCCGATGTCCGGTGGGTCGACGCGCAGGCGTACCGGGTCGCCGTCGCGGCGGGCCAGGCGGGTGGCCTGGGCGGTTTTCAGGGCGGCTGCCAGGGCGGCGCCCTGCCCCGGGCGGACGCGGAGCAGTGCGCGCTCCCAGCGCTCTCCCGGCGGGGCGTCGCCTGCGCGGCGCGGACGCCCCGGCTGGGGTACCGGCAGCGGTACGGGGCCCAGTACCTGCGTGCCGTCCGGCAGCTCCGCCGCGGCGATCAGCTCAGCCACCGCTTCGGGGGGGCCGCTGACGGCGGCCATCCGGGACACGGGCGGGAAGCCGAGCTCGGCCCGGTCCGCGAGCTCGCGCATCGCATGCCCGGCCGGGTCCCAGCGGACCAGCGCCTGCACGGGGCGCAGCGTCGGCTCGGCCACGACCACCACCGTGCCGCCCGCCTCCTGCCCCCGTACCAGCGCCGCCGCGCCCAGCCAGCGGCGCAGCGCCTCCTCCCCCGCCCGGAGGTCGGGGCGGCCCAGCAGGGCCCAGCCGTCCAGCAGCAGAGCGGCCGAGTATCCGCCCTCGGCGACGGGCTCGGCGCCGGGGGTGCAGACGACGATGGCGGGCTGGTCCGGCACGGTGTCCAGGACGTGGTCGCGGCCGGAGGTCCGTACGGGCACGGCCGGGAAGGCCCGTCCCAGCTCCTCCGCGGTGCGCCGGGCGCCGACGATCTGGGCGCGCAGCCGGAAGCCGCCGCACTCGCCGCAGTGCCAGTCGCGGGCCTCCTGTCCGCACCACCCGCAGTGCAGCAGCCCTCCGTCGCCGCGCGCCTCCAGCGGCCCCGCGCAGTGCGCGCAGCGCGCGGGCTCCCGGCAGCGATCGCAGGCCAGCTTCGGTACATAGCCGCGGCGGGGCACCTGCACCAGCACGGGCCCGTGCTTGAGGCCCTCCCGGGCCACCTCCCAGGCAACAGTGGGCAACCGGGCCGCGCGGGCGGCGGCATCCCGCGCCTCGTCGCCCTCGCCCACCGTCCGGATCCGGGGCGCCGCGGCGCGCAGCCGCTCCCGGTCGGCGGCCAGCGGCAGCGCCCAGCCGGTGTCCATCAGCTGTGCCCCTTCCACGGTGCAGCCGAAGCCGCCGAGCAGGAACGCGGCCTTCTCGTGTGCCGCCCGCAGCAGCAGCACCTCGCGGGCGTGCGGCTGGGGCGCGTGCGGCTCGCTGTGGCTGGAGTCGCCGTCGTCCCAGATCGCCACGAGCCCCAGGTCCCGTACGGGCGCGAACATCGCGGCGCGCGTACCGACCACGGCCCGCACGGAGCCGCGGCTGACCGCCAGCCAGCGGCGGTAGCGCTCCTCCGGCCCGGTGTCGGCGGTGAGCAGCACATGCCGCCCCGCGCCGAGCAGCGCGCCCAGCGCGGCGTCGACGCGGGCGGCGGCCCGGCCGTCCGGGACGACGATCAGCGCGCCGCGGCCCGAGGCGAGCGCGGCCGCCGCGGCCCGGGCCAGCTCCTCCGGCCAGTGGGGGCCGGGCAGGGCGCTCCACACAGCGCGCGGGGAGTCGCCCCGGGCGACGGCGGAGAGGTAGGCGGGCCCGGTCGGATACCGCGTCCAACTGCCCGGCTCCGGCACGGGGGGCGGTGGCAGCGGCGCGGGCGAGGACTCGGCCTCGATACGGGCGTGCCTCGGCGGCACGGCCAGTTGCAGCACGTCCGCGAGCGACCCGGCGTACCGGTCGGCGACGGACCGGCACAGCCCCAGCAGCGGCGGGCTCAGCACGGGCTCGGGCGAGATCACCTGGGCGATGGCTGCCAGCGGCCCCTGGTAGTCGGACTCGGCCACCCGCTCGACGATGAAGCCGTCGAGCAGGCCGCCACCCTCCCGGCGCCCGCCCCGCACCTGGCGCGTACCGGCCCCGAAGCGGACCCGGACCCGCGTTCCCGGCCGGGCGTCGGCGTCGAGCTCGGCGGGCACGGCGTAGTCCCAGAGCCGGTCGAGGTGGACCGGCCCCTTGTCCACGAGCACCCGTGCCACAGGCAGCTCGGCCGCCAGCTCCGCCCCCCGCCACGTCCGCGGCTTGGCCCGCGGCACCTTGGCCTTGCGCACGCTCTCGCGAATGAACGCGAGCTGCTCCGCCTGCTCTCCCGCGGACTCCGCCCCGGGTCCCCCGTTCTCGCTGCTCACGGCTCCAGTCCTATCAGAGAGCACTGACAGCGACGGCGGCGCGCGGGGTTGGGTGCCCGGGATCAGGAGTCGGCGGCGGCGTGCTTGTGCCATGGACCGCTCGGCCGCACCGGCCACAGGACCGGCGGCGGGATGCGAACCCGCGAGGGGCGCTGTCCCGGAAGGATCCCCCCACCTGCGCACCGGGCACCCCGGCGCCGGAGCAGACTGCCGAGGGCCGTCCCGCGCCGCCAGGGCTTTCGCGGACAGCACGACGGCCCCGGACCGATGCTTCGGTCCGGGGCCGTCGTGCTGTCGGAGAGTGCGGAGGCTCAGAGCCCCGCGGCAGTGCGGAGGCTTAGAGCCCCGCGGCCTTCTTCAGGGCCTCCACGCGGTCGGTGCGCTCCCAGGTGAAGTCGGGCAGCTCGCGGCCGAAGTGGCCGTAGGCCGCCGTCTGGGCGTAGATCGGGCGGAGCAAGTCCAGGTCGCGGATGATCGCGGCCGGGCGGAGGTCGAAGACCTCGGCGATGGCGTTCTCGATCTTCTCGGTGTCGACCGTGTTGGTGCCGAAGGTCTCCACGAAGAGACCGACCGGCTCGGCCTTGCCGATGGCGTACGCGACCTGCACCTCGCAGCGCGCGGCCAGGCCGGCGGCGACCACGTTCTTCGCGACCCAGCGCATCGCGTACGCGGCCGAGCGGTCGACCTTGGACGGGTCCTTGCCCGAGAAGGCGCCGCCGCCGTGGCGGGCCATGCCGCCGTAGGTGTCGATGATGATCTTGCGGCCGGTGAGGCCGGCGTCGCCCATGGGGCCGCCGATCTCGAAGCGGCCGGTGGGGTTCACCAGGAGCCGGTAGCCGTCGGTGTCGAGCTTGATGCCGTCCTCGAGGAGCTGCTTGAGGACGTGCTCGACGACGAACTCACGGATGTCGGGAGCGAGCAGCGAGTCCAGGTCGATGTCCGAGGCGTGCTGCGAGGAGACGACCACGGTGTCCAGGCGCACGGCCTTGTTGCCGTCGTACTCGATGGTGACCTGGGTCTTGCCGTCGGGGCGCAGGTAGGGGATGGTCCCGTTCTTGCGGACCTCCGACAGGCGGCGGGAGAGCCGGTGCGCCAGGTGGATCGGCAGCGGCATCAGCTCGGGCGTCTCGTCGCAGGCGTAGCCGAACATCAGGCCCTGGTCGCCGGCGCCCTGCTTGTCGAGCTCGTCCTCATCGCCCTCGACTCGGGTCTCGTACGCGGTGTCGACACCCTGGGCGATGTCGGGGGACTGCGCACCGATGGACACCGAGACGCCGCAGGAGGCGCCGTCGAAGCCCTTCTTGGACGAGTCGTAGCCGATCTCGAGGATCTTGTTGCGCACGAGCGACGCGATCGGCGCGTACGCCTTCGTCGTCACCTCGCCGGCAACATGCACAAGGCCGGTGGTGATCAAGGTCTCGACGGCGACCCGGGAGGTCGGGTCCTCCTTGAGGAGGGCGTCGAGAATGGCATCGCTGATCTGGTCAGCGATCTTGTCGGGGTGCCCCTCGGTCACGGACTCCGAGGTGAAAAGGCGACGGGACACAATGCTCCCTGGGGTTGCAGCGGCTGCTGGCTGATCATTGACGGACCCGGCCGAGAGCTGCGCTCGACGCGGATCCAGGTGCCAGTTTATCCGGCCTTCTCCGGGTCGCGGCATCCCACCTGGCATCTAGCTGCCGTATGACCTATGACACCCGACACGGCAGCCCCGGCGCACCCGCGGGTGACGCGTCAGCCGAGGCGCTTGCCCACCAGGTCCCAGACGGTGTCCGCGAGGGCTTCCTTGGGCCCGTACGGGACGGGGATCTCGGTGCCGTCGGGGGCGAGGACGACGGCCTCGTTCTCCTCCGAGCCGAAGGTCCTGCGCTCCCCGACCTCGTTGACGACGAGCAGGTCACAGCCCTTGCGGGCGAGCTTGGCACGACCGTTGGCCAGCACGTCGTCGGTCTCGGCGGCGAAGCCGACGACGACCTGGCCGGGCCGGGCGCGGTGGGCGGACAGCTCGGCGAGGACGTCGGGATTGCGGACGAGGGCGACCGGGCCGGGCTCCTGGCCGTCGCGCTTCTTGATCTTTCCCTCGGCGTAGCGGGCGGGCCGGAAGTCGGCCACGGCGGCGGCCATCACCACGGCGTCGGCGTCCGCCGCGGCCTTGAGCACCGCCTCCCGCAGCTCCACGGCCGTCCCCACGCGGACGACGTCCGCACCTGCGGGATCCGGCAGCTCGCTGTTGGCCGAGACGAGTGTCACGCGGGCGCCACGCGCGACGGCGGTGCGGGCCAGGGCGTACCCCTGCTTGCCGGAGGAGCGGTTGCCGAGGTAGCGGACGGGGTCCAGCGGCTCCCGTGTGCCGCCGGCGCTCACGACGACGTGGCGGCCCGCGAGGTCGGCGGTCGTGGTGGCGCCGCGCGCCAGTACCCGGCGGCAGATCTCGAAGATCTCGGCCGGCTCGGGGAAGCGGCCCTTGCCCGTGTCGACGCCGGTCAGCCGGCCGACGGCGGGCTCGACGACGATCGCGCCGCGGCGGCGCAGCGTCGCCACGTTCTCCTGGGTGGCCGCGTTCTCCCACATCTCGGTGTGCATGGCCGGCGCGAAGACGACGGGGCAGCGGGCGGTGAGGAGCGTGTTGGTCAGCAGGTCGTCGGCGAGGCCGTGCGCGGCCTTGGCCAGCATGTCGGCGGTGGCGGGGGCCACCACGACGAGGTCGGCCTGCTGGCCGATCCGCACGTGCGGCACCTCATGGACGCTCTCCCACACCTGGGTGCCGGCCGGGTGGCCGGAGAGCGCGGACCAGGTCGCCTCGCCGACGAAGTGCAGGGCCGACGCGGTCGGCACGACCCGTACGTCGTGCCCCGACTCGGTGAGCCGGCGCAGCAGCTCGCACGCCTTGTAGGCGGCGATCCCGCCGCTGACCCCCAGGACGACCTTCGGCTTGTCCATCGCTCTCGCTTCTCCCCAGGCTCCCGTACGTGCGTACGTACGGGTCTATGACACACCAAGGGCCCGGCAGTCGCGCTGCCGGGCCCTCGGTGACGAAAAAGTGCAGCGCTTACTGCGCCGGGGCCTCGACGGCCTCGGAGGTCAGCAGGCCCGCGTTGATCTCGCGGAGCGCGATGGAGAGCGGCTTCTCGTGGACGTGGGTGTCCACCAGCGGGCCGACGTACTCCAGCAGGCCCTCGCCGAGCTGCGAGTAGTACGCGTTGATCTGGCGAGCACGCTTGGCGGCGTAGATCACCAGGCTGTACTTCGAGTCGGTTGCCTCGAGCAGCTCATCAATCGGCGGGTTGATGATGCCCTCGGGCGCGGTAATGGAAGAGGACACTCTCTGCCTTCCGAAGGGGGTGAAGAAAGGTGTTCAGCGAAGCAAGGCTAGCAGCTCACGTGCGACGTCCTCGACGGAGGTGTTGACCAGCGTGGTGTCGAACTCGGCCTCGGCCGCCAGCTCGACCTTGGCGGCGGCCAGCCGGCGCTCGATGACCTCCGGCGACTCGGTCCCCCGGCCGGTGAGCCGGCGGACCAGCTCCTCCCAGCCGGGCGGTGCCAGGAAGACCAGCTGGGCCTCCGGCATGGTCTCGCGGACCTGCCGGGCGCCCTGGAGGTCGATCTCCAGCAGAACCGGCTCGCCCGCCTCCAGGCGGTCGAGCACGGCCTGGCGGGGCGTGCCGTAGCGGTTGCCCGCGAACTCGGCCCACTCCAGCAGTTCGCCGTTGGCGATGAGCTTGTCGAACTGCTCGTCGTCCACGAAGAAGTACTGGACACCCTCCTGCTCGCCGGGTCGCGGCTTGCGGGTGGTGGCGGAGACCGAGAGCCACACCTCGGGGTGCGCCTTGCGCATATGGGCGACGACCGTGCTCTTGCCGACCCCGGAGGGGCCGGAGAGCACGGTCAGCCGCGGTTGTCTGGCCGAGGGGACGGGGGACGTCCCCCGGGAGACTGCAGTACTCATGCAGCGATTATCCCGGTTCCGGGGAGTGCCTGGGAACGCAGGGCCGCCACCGGGCCGCCGTCAGGCGGCCTTGTTGCCGAACTCTCGCTCAAGGGAAGCGATCTGGTTCGAGCCGAGTCCGCGCACCCGGCGGCTCTCGGAGATCCCGAGCCGCTCCATGATCTGCTTGGCACGGACCTTGCCCACACCGGGAAGGCTCTCCAGGAGAGCGCTGACCTTCATCTTGCCGATGACATCGTTCTCCTGGCCCTGCTTGATGACCTCGTGCAGCGAGGCGCCGGAGTGCTTGAGCCGATTCTTGACCTCGGCGCGCTCCCGGCGAGCCGCGGCGGCCTTTTCGAGCGCGGCTGCGCGCTGTTCAGGGGTAAGGGGCGGAAGAGCCACGCCTACGTCACCTCGGATGTCGAACTGTCGGATACGGACCGGTGAGGAACCTAGTCGGACCACACCTGGGGAGCAACGAGCAACGCGCTTGCTCGTTCGCTCTCGTCGGAGACTAGCGGCCGATCCCGCTCCAGTCAGCGAGAACAGACGAAAAGTCCTGGTCAGCCTCGCTCGACCAGGACTTTTCCGGACATAATGACCGACAATTTTCTTGGTTCCCCGGCTTTTGGCGTTAACCCGCCCCTGTGGCCGACACGGGACCCCTCAGCCCGCCACCGCTCGCCGCACCTCGTCCGCGAATCGGGCGGCACTCTCGCGCAGGCCCGCCACATCCGGGCCGTGCCGCAGCACGCCACGGCTGACGTTCGGGACGACATTGCCGACGGCGGAGCCGAAGACCTTCGGGAGGTCGGCGGCGGTGGCGCCCTGGGCGCCGATGCCGGGGGCGAGCAGGGGGCCGTCGATGGCCAGGTCCGCCCCGGCCGCGCCGAGCGTGTCCCCCAGCGTCGCGCCGACGACCGCGCCGTACGAGCCCATGGGCACCGCCCCCGCGTTCTCGGCCTTCAGGTGGTCCAGCATCGTCGCGGCGACGCTCGCCCCGCCGGCCCGTACCGCGTGCTGCACCTCGGCGCCCTCGGGGTTGGAGGTGAGGGCGAGGACGAACACGCCGGTGCCGCTCTCACGCGCCAGGTCCAGCGCCGGGCGCAGCGAGCCGTAGCCCAGGTAGGGGCTGACGGTGACCGCGTCCGAGAAGAGCGGCGAGGCCGGGTCGAGGTAGGTCGCGGCGTAGGCGGCCATGGTCGAGCCGATGTCACCGCGCTTGGCGTCCATGAGCACCAGCGCCCCGGCGGCGCGGGAGTCGGCGACGGCCTGCTCCAGCACGGCGATGCCGCGCGAGCCGAACCGCTCGAAGAACGCGGACTGCGGCTTGAGCACGGCGACCCGGTCGGCCAGCGCCTCGACAACCGTGCGGGTGAAGCGCTCCAGGCCGGCGATGTCGTCGGACAGGCCCCAGTCCGCGAGCAGCGCGGCGTGCGGGTCGATGCCGACGCACAGCGGACCGCGCTCGTCCATGGCACGGCGCAGGCGGGCGCCGAAGGGCAGGAGGGTCTCGGTCACTTCGCTCCTCCGCAGGTGCGGGCACGGGTGGCGGCGCCGACGGCCTCGGCGAGGGTGGTGTACGGGCCGGCGGCCAGGCGCTCGGCGAGGCCCTTGTGGATCGCGCGGCACCAGAACGGGCCCTCGTAGATGAAGCCGCTGTAGCCCTGGACGAGCGTGGCACCGGCCAGGATGCGCTCCCAGACGTCGTCGGCGGTCTCGATGCCGCCGACCCCTACCAGCGTGATCCGGTCGCCCACCCGGGCGTACAGGCGGCTCAGGACCTCCAGGGAGCGCTCCTTGAGGGGCGCGCCGGACAGGCCGCCCGCGCCGATGGCCTCGACGGTGCGCTTGGGGGTCTTCAGGCCGAGCCCGTCGCGGGCGATGGTCGTGTTGGTGGCGATGATGCCGTCCAGGCCCAGCTCGACGGCGAGGTCGGCGACGGCGTCGATGTCCTCGTCGGCCAGGTCGGGGGCGATCTTCACCAGCAGCGGCACACGGCGCGCGGTGACCGTGCGGTCGGCGGCCTCCCGGACGGCGGTCAGCAGCGGGCGCAGCGCCTCGGTGGCCTGCAGGTTGCGCAGGCCCGGCGTGTTCGGGGAGGAGACGTTGACGACGAGGTAGTCGGCGTGGGCGGCCAGGCGCTCGGTGGAGGTGACGTAGTCGGCGACGGCCTCGGCCTCCGGCACGACCTTGGTCTTGCCGATGTTGACGCCCACGGTCGTCCTGAAGACCGCCTTGCGGGCCGCCAGGCGCTCCGCGACGGCCTCGGAGCCGTCGTTGTTGAAGCCCATGCGGTTGATGAGCGCGCGGTCCGCGACGAGGCGGAAGAGGCGCTTCTTGGGGTTGCCGGGCTGAGGTCGCGCGGTGACGGTGCCGATCTCGACGTGGTCGAAGCCGAGCATGGCCATGCCGTCGATGGCGGCGGCGTTCTTGTCGAAGCCCGCGGCGAGGCCGAAGGGGCCGTGCATGCGCAGGCCCAGGGCCTCGGTGCGCAGCGCGGTGTGGCGGGGGGCGAGGACGGCCGCGACGAAGGTGCGCAGGACCGGGACGCGGGCGGCGGCGCGGATCCAGGCGAAGGCGAGGTGGTGCGCCTTCTCGGGGTCCATGCGCTTGAAGATCAGGTCGAAGAAGAGACGGTACATTTCAGGCCTTCTTGGCGACGGAGGGGTGGCGGGGGCTCAAGAAGAGGGGGACACCTTCCGGTGTCCCCCTCCTGCGCCCTACGCCTCGCGGGCGGCGGTCAGATGTTCCGCGTGTTCCTGCAGGGAGCGCACGCCCACGTCACCGCGGGTCAGCGCCTCGATGCCCTGGACGGCGGCGGCGAGCGCCTGGACCGTGGTCAGGCACGGCACCGCCCGGGCGACGGCGGCGGTGCGGATCTCGTAGCCGTCCAGGCGGCCACCGGTGCCGTACGGGGTGTTGACGATCAGGTCGACCTGGCCGTCGTGGATGAGCTGGACGATCGTCTTCTCGCCGTCCGGTCCCTCGCCCTCGCTCAGCTTGCGCACGACGGTGGCGTTGATGCCGTTGCGCTTGAGCACCTCGGCGGTGCCGGAGGTGGCGAGCAGCTCGAAGCCGTGGGCGACCAGCTCACGGGCCGGGAAGATCATCGAGCGCTTGTCGCGGTTGGCGACGGAGACGAACGCGCGGCCCTTGGTGGGCAGCGCGCCGTACGCGCCGGCCTGCGACTTGGCGTATGCCGTGCCGAAGACCGTGTCGATGCCCATGACCTCGCCGGTGGAGCGCATCTCCGGGCCGAGGACGGTGTCCACGCCGCGGCCGGAGGCGTCGCGGAAGCGGCTCCACGGCATCACGGCCTCCTTGACGGAGATCGGCGCGTCGAGCGGCAGGGTGCCGCCGTCGCCCTCCTTGGGCAGCATGCCCTCCGCGCGCAGCTCGGCGACGGTCGCGCCCAGCGAGATGCGGGCGGCGGCCTTGGCGAGCGGCACCGCGGTCGCCTTCGAGGTGAAGGGGACGGTGCGGGAGGCGCGCGGGTTGGCCTCCAGCACGTAGAGGATGTCGCCGGCCATGGCGAACTGGATGTTGATCAGGCCGCGCACGCCGACGCCCTTGGCGATGGCCTCGGTGGAGGCCCGCAGCCGCTTGATGTCGTAGCCGCCGAGGGTGATCGGGGGCAGCGCGCACGCGGAGTCGCCGGAGTGGATGCCGGCCTCCTCGATGTGCTCCATGACGCCGCCGAGGTAGAGCTCGTGGCCGTCGTAGAGCGCGTCGACGTCGATCTCGATGGCGTCGTCGAGGAAGCGGTCGATGAGGACCGGGTGCTCGGAGATCAGACCGGCGTGGCGGGTGAGGTACTCCCCCAGCGAGGGCTCGTCGTAGACGATCTCCATGCCGCGGCCGCCGAGCACATAGGACGGGCGGACCATGACCGGGAAGCCGATCTCGGCGGCGATGCCCTTGGCCTCCTCGAAGGAGAAGGCGGTGCCGTACTTCGGCGCGGGCAGCCCGGCCTCGGTCAGCACGCGCCCGAAGGCGCCGCGCTCCTCGGCGAGGTCGATGGCCTCGGGAGAGGTGCCGACGATCGGCACGCCGTTGTCCTTCAGGGCCTGGGCGAGGCCGAGCGGGGTCTGGCCGCCGAGCTGGACGATGACGCCCGCGACGGGACCGGCGAGGGTCTCCGCGTGGACGATCTCCAGGACGTCCTCCAGGGTGAGCGGCTCGAAGTAGAGCCGGTCGGAGGTGTCGTAGTCGGTGGAGACGGTCTCGGGGTTGCAGTTGACCATCACGGTCTCGTAGCCGGCGTCGCTGAGCGCGAAGGAGGCGTGGACGCAGGAGTAGTCGAACTCGATGCCCTGGCCGATGCGGTTCGGGCCCGAGCCGAGGATGATCACGGCGGGCTTCTCGCGCGGCGCGACCTCGGACTCCTCGTCGTAGGAGGAGTAGAAGTACGGGGTCTTCGCGGCGAACTCGGCGGCGCAGGTGTCGACCGTCTTGTACACCGGGCGGACACCGAGCGCGTGGCGGACCTCGCGGACGACGTCCTCGCGCAGGCCGCGGATCGCCGCGATCTGGGCGTCGGAGAAGCCGTGGCGCTTGGCCTCGGCCAGCATCTCGGGGCCGAGCTTGTCGGCGGCGGCCAGCTCGTCCGCGATCTCCTTGATCAGGAAGAGCTGGTCGACGAACCAGGGGTCGATCTTCGTGGCGTCGAAGACCTCCTGCGCGGTGGCCCCGGCGCGAATGGCGGCCATGACCGTGTTGATCCGGCCGTCGGTGGGCACGACGGCCTTCTCCAGCAGCTCGGCCTTGTCGCCGGCCGGGCCGGTGAAGTCGAACTGCGAGCCCTTCTTCTCCAGCGAGCGCAGGGCCTTCTGCAGCGCCTCGGTGAAGTTGCGGCCGATGGCCATGGCCTCGCCCACCGACTTCATGGTGGTGGTCAGGGTGGCGTCGGCGGCCGGGAACTTCTCGAAGGCGAAGCGGGGCGCCTTGACCACGACGTAGTCGAGCGTGGGCTCGAAGGACGCCGGGGTCTTCTCGGTGATGTCGTTGGGGATCTCGTCGAGGGTGTAGCCGACGGCGAGCCGGGCCGCGATCTTGGCGATCGGGAAGCCGGTGGCCTTGGAGGCGAGCGCGGAGGAGCGCGAGACGCGCGGGTTCATCTCGATGACGATGACCCGGCCGTCGTCGGGGTCGACGGCGAACTGGATGTTGCAGCCGCCGGTGTCGACACCGACCTCGCGGATGATCGCGATGCCGACGTCCCGCAGGATCTGGTACTCGCGGTCGGTCAGCGTCATCGCCGGGGCGACGGTGATGGAGTCGCCGGTGTGCACGCCCATCGGGTCGAAGTTCTCGATGGAGCACACGACCACGACGTTGTCGTTCTTGTCGCGCATCAGCTCCAGCTCGTACTCCTTCCAGCCGAGGATGGACTCCTCCAGGAGCACCTCGGTGGTCGGGGAGAGCGTGAGGCCCTGTCCGGCGATGCGGCGCAGCTCCTCCTCGTCGTGGGCGAAGCCGGAGCCGGCGCCGCCCATGGTGAAGGAGGGGCGGACGACGACGGGGTAGCCACCGAGCGTGTCGACGCCGGCGATGACCTCGTCCATCGTGTGGCAGATGACCGAGCGGGCGGACTCGCCGTGCCCGATCTTGGCGCGGACGGCCTCGACGACGCCCTTGAACAGGTCGCGGTCCTCGCCCTTGTGGATCGCCTCGACGTTGGCGCCGATGAGCTCCACGCCGTACTTCTCCAGCACGCCGTTCTCGTGCATGGAGATGGCGGTGTTGAGCGCGGTCTGACCGCCCAGGGTGGGCAGGAGCGCGTCGGGGCGCTCCTTGGCGATGATCTTCTCGACGAACTCCGGGGTGATCGGCTCGACGTACGTGGCGTCGGCGATCTCCGGGTCGGTCATGATCGTGGCCGGGTTGGAGTTGACGAGGATGACCCGCAGGCCCTCGGACTTCAGTACCCGGCAGGCCTGGGTTCCGGAGTAGTCGAACTCTGCTGCCTGGCCGATGACGATCGGGCCGGAGCCGATGACCAGGACGGACTGGATATCGGTGCGCTTAGGCACGCTGGCCCTCCATGAGCGAGACGAAGCGGTCGAACAGGTACGCGGCGTCGTGCGGTCCTGCGGCTGCCTCGGGGTGGTACTGGACGCTGAACGCGGGCTGGTCGAGCAGGTGGAGGCCCTCGACCACGTTGTCGTTCAGACAGACGTGGGAGACCTCGGCCCGGCCGTAGGGGGTGTCGGTCGCCTTGTCGAGCGGGGCGTCGACGGCGAAGCCGTGGTTGTGCGCGGTGACCTCGACCTTGCCGGTCGTGCGGTCCTGCACGGGCTGGTTGATGCCGCGGTGGCCGTACTTCAGCTTGTAGGTGCCGAAGCCGAGGGCGCGGCCGAGGATCTGGTTGCCGAAGCAGATGCCGAACAGCGGGGTCTTCCGCTCCAGGACACCGCGCATGACGGAGACGGGGTGGTCGGCGGTGGCCGGGTCGCCGGGGCCGTTGGAGAAGAACACGCCGTCGGGGGCGACGGCGTAGACGTCCTCGACGGTGGCGGTGGCGGGCAGGACGTGCACCTCGATGCCGCGCTCGGCCATCCGGTGCGGGGTCATGCCCTTGATGCCCAGGTCGATCGCGGCGACGGTGAACTTCTTCGCACCGACCGCGGGGACGACGTAGGCCTCCTTGGTGGCGACCTCGGCGGCGAGGTCGGCGCCCTTCATCTCCGGTGCCCGGCGCACCTCGGCGAGCATGGCGGCCTCGTCGGCCAGCGCGTCACCGGAGAAGATGCCGACGCGCATGGCGCCGCGCTCGCGCAGGTGGCGGGTGAGCGCCCGGGTGTCGATGCCGCTGATGCCGACGACGCCCTGGCGGTCGAGCTCCTCGTCCAGGGAGCGGCGGGAGCGCCAGTTGGAGGGGACGCGGGCGGGGTCGCGCACGACGTAGCCGGCGACCCAGATGCGGCCGGACTCGGGGTCCTCGTCGTTGACGCCGGTGTTGCCGACGTGCGGGGCCGTCATGACGACGACCTGGCGGTGGTACGAGGGGTCGGTCAGCGTCTCCTGGTAGCCGGTCATGCCGGTGGAGAAGACGGCCTCGCCGAAGGTCGCCCCCACGGCCCCGTAGGCGCGGCCGTGGAACGTACGGCCGTCCTCCAGGACGAGTACGGCGGGGACCTTGCCGGTCCCCTTGGTGGAGGTCGTCATCGTGCGCCTTCCGTGTCGTTGCTGTGCTGGTGGTGCGGGGGTGTCAAGGCTTCGAGTGCCTCGGTCCAGGCGGAGTGCTCGGCCGCCCGGTCGGAGCGGAAGCCGGAGTCGATCAGCTTCCCGCCGTGCTGCCAGGTGATCACGAGCAGGCCGCCCTCGGCGAGGACCTTGCCCGCGATGCCCTTGTCGAGGCGGGCGCCGCGCAGGGCGGCGGCGGGGATGAAGAAGTCCTGGGCGCCGGGCCGTACGACGGCCAGGCCCTGCTCCGTCAGGGTGAGCTCGGCCCGGCTGCGGGTGCCCAGGCCATGCGCGACGATGCGGTCGAGCCACTGCCCCGCGGTGGTGGAGCCGTGGTAGCGGCCGTTCATCGTGAGGGTGGGCTCGCCCGGGGCGGCCGGGGCGGCGGACAGCCCGGGCAGGTCGCCCTGGAGCGTGCCGCGCCACTTCCAGCCCTCGCGCATCAGCCAGTACAGCAGCGCGATGAAGAGCAGCAGCCCGACGACCCAGCCGATGCGTGCGGCCCAGTCGGTGACGTCGGCAGACTTCTGCTCGGCCGCCAGATTGATCAGTGCAGGTGTCACGCGAGTTTCCCGTCCACGACCGTCGCCCGGCCCCGCAGGAAGGTGTGGGTGACGCGTCCCGGCAGCTCACGGCCCTCGTAGGGGGTGTTGCGGCTGCGGGAGGCGAAGCCCGCGGGGTCCACGACACCACGGTAAGCGGAATCGAGGAGCGTGAGGTTGGCGGGCTCCCCGGCGGCGATGGGCCGTCCGTGGCCGGCGAGGCGGCCGATGGCGGCCGGCCGGAAGGACATCCGGTCGGCGACGTCCGCCCAGCCGAGCAGGCCGGTGTCGACCATCGTGTGCTGGACGACGGACAGGGCGGTCTCCAGGCCCACCATGCCCATGGCCGCCGCACCCCACTCGCAGTCCTTGTCCTCGTGCGGGTGCGGGGCGTGGTCGGTGGCGACGATGTCGATGGTGCCGTCGGCGAGGGCCTCGCGCAGGGCCATGACGTCGGCTTCCGTGCGCAGCGGCGGGTTGACCTTGTAGACCGGGTTGTACGAGCGCACCAGCTCGTCGGTGAGGAGCAGGTGGTGCGGGGTGACCTCGGCGGTCACGTCGATGCCGCGGGACTTGGCCCAGCGGACGATCTCGACCGAGCCGGCGGTGGAGAGGTGGCAGATGTGCACGCGGGAACCGACGTGCTCGGCGAGCAGCACATCGCGGGCGATGACCGACTCCTCGGCGACGGCCGGCCAGCCGCCGAGGCCCAGTTCGGCGGAGACGATGCCCTCGTTCATCTGGGCGCCCTCGGTCAGCCGGGGCTCCTGGGCATGCTGGGCCACGACACCGCCGAAGGCCTTCACGTACTCCAGCGCCCGGCGCATGATCATGGCGTCGTCCACGCACTTGCCGTCGTCGGAGAAGACCCGCACCCCGGCGGCCGACTCGTGCATGGCGCCGAGCTCGGCGAGCTTCTTGCCCTCCAGGCCGACGGTGACGGCGCCGATGGGCTGTACGTCGCAGTAGCCGGACTCCTTGCCGAGCCGCCACACCTGCTCGACCACGCCCGCGGTGTCGGCGACGGGGAAGGTGTTGGCCATGGCGAAGACAGCCGTGAAGCCGCCGCTGGCCGCGGCGCGGGTGCCGGTCAGGACGGTCTCGGAGTCCTCGCGGCCGGGCTCGCGCAGGTGGGTGTGGAGGTCGACGAGGCCCGGCAGCAGGATCTTGCCACCGGCCTCGATCACCTGGGCGCCCTCGGCGCTCAGGCCGGTGCCCACTGCGGTGATGGTCTCGCCGTCGATCAGCACGTCCTGCGGCTCGCCGCCGAGGACCTTCGCACCACGGATAAGGATCTTGGTCATGGTTACTTGCTCTCCTCGGTGCGGGGGGCGGACACGGCCGGCTCGGAGCCGCCGAGCAGCAGGTAGAGAACAGCCATGCGGATGGAGACGCCGTTGGCGACCTGCTCGACCGCGGTACAGCGGTCGGAGTCGGCGACCTCGGCGGTGATCTCCATGCCCCGGTTCATGGGGCCGGGGTGCATGACGATGGCGCTTTCCGGCATCCGGGCCATGCGCTCGCCGTCGAGCCCGTAGCGGCGGGCGTACTCGCGCTCGGTGGGGAAGAAGGCGGCGTTCATGCGCTCGCGCTGCACGCGCAGCATCATCACGGCGTCGGACTTCGGCAGCACACTGTCGAGGTCGTAGGAGACCTCGCAGGGCCAGCTCTCGACGCCGATGGGCACCAGCGTGGGCGGGGCGACCAGGGTGACCTCGGCGCCGAGCGTGTGGAGCAGGTGCACGTTGGAGCGGGCGACGCGGCTGTGCAGCACGTCGCCGACGATCGTGATCCGGCGGCCGGCCAGGTCACGGCCGAGCCCGGCGTCCCGGCCGACCAGGCGCCGGCGCATGGTGAAGGCGTCCAGCAGGGCCTGCGTGGGGTGCTCGTGGGTGCCGTCGCCGGCGTTCACGACGGCTCCGTCGATCCAGCCGGAGTTCGCCAGCCGGTAGGGGGCGCCCGAGGCGTGGTGGCGGATGACGACGGCGTCGGCGCCCATCGCCTCCAGGGTCAGGGCGGTGTCCTTGAGCGACTCGCCCTTGGAGACCGAGGAGCCCTTGGCGGAGAAGTTGATGACGTCGGCCGAGAGCCGCTTGGCGGCGGCCTCGAAGGAGATGCGCGTCCGCGTGGAGTCCTCGAAGAAGAGGTTGACGACGGTACGCCCGCGCAAAGTGGGCAGCTTCTTGATCGGCCGGTCCGCGACCCGGGCCATCTCCTCGGCGGTGTCGAGGATCAGGACGGCGTCGTCGCGCGTGAGGTCGGCGGCCGAGATGAGGTGACGCTTCATCCGGTTGCTCCGTGGTTGAGGAGGTATGCGGCGGCTGTGGCCGGGCATGCGGCGGCGCGGGGACGGCCCCTTGTGCGGGACACCGGTCCGCGGGCGGGTGCTAGTGGCCGTCGGCCGGGGCGGTCGCGCCCGCGCCGAGGAGCACGCTGTCGCGGCCGTCCTCCTCGGTGAGCTGGACCTTGACCGTCTCCCGCAGCGACGTGGGGAGGTTCTTGCCGACGTAGTCGGCGCGGATCGGCAGCTCGCGGTGACCGCGGTCGACCAGGACCGCGAGCTGGACGGCGCGCGGGCGCCCGATGTCGTTCAGGGAGTCCAGGGCGGCCCGGATGGTGCGGCCGGAGAAGAGCACGTCGTCGACGAGGACCACGAGCCTGCCGTCGATGCCCTCGCCGGGGATCTCAGTGCGGGCGAGCGCACGCGCCGGGCGCAGCCGGAGGTCGTCGCGGTACATGGTGATGTCGAGGGAGCCGACCGGTGTCTTGCCACCGGTGATGTCCTCGAGCCTGTCGGCCAGCCGGCGGGCGAGGAAGACGCCACGCGTCGGAATGCCGAGGAGTACGACGTCGTCGGCGCCCTTGGCGCGTTCGACGATCTCATGCGCGATACGGGTCAGAACCCGGGCGATGTCCGGTGCTTCGAGCACGGGACGCGCGGTAGGAATTGCGTCCATACGAAACGGACCCCCTTCTCCGCCTCACAGGACGGACTTTAAAGGACGTCGGATTTACATGTTTCACCGTACCAGCACCGGCGGTGAACTCTCGCCACGACCCCTGACGGCCCAGGCCGTGGACCATTCGGCTTGACGAACCGAGATTACGCTGCGTAACCTCACAGTGAGTTACCAGTCTTCGTCCGGGGAGCTTTATGTCCAGCGAATACGCCAAACAGCTCGGGGCCAAGCTCCGCGCCATCCGCACCCAGCAGGGCCTCTCCCTCCATGGTGTCGAGGAGAAGTCCCAGGGCCGCTGGAAGGCCGTCGTAGTGGGTTCGTACGAGCGCGGCGACCGTGCCGTGACCGTGCAGCGCCTGGCCGAGCTGGCCGACTTCTACGGTGTGCCCGTGCAGGAACTGCTGCCCGGCACCACGCCCGGCGGCGCCGCCGAGCCCCCGCCGAAGCTGGTCCTGGACCTGGAGCGCCTCGCCCACGTCCCGGCCGAGAAGGCGGGCCCGCTCCAGCGTTATGCGGCGACCATCCAGAGCCAGCGCGGCGACTACAACGGCAAGGTGCTGTCGATCCGCCAGGACGATCTGCGCACCCTCGCCGTGATTTATGACCAGTCGCCCTCGGTCCTCACCGAGCAGCTGATCAGCTGGGGGGTGCTCGACGCCGACGCGCGTCGCGCGGTCCAGCACGAGGACGCCTGACCGTCGGTCGGCAGACATACAAACCGCCGGGGGCGGGGGGAACCCATTGGGTTCCCCCCCCCCCCCGGGGGGGTGTGGTGTTTTGGGAGGGAGGGCGCGCGGCGGGGTGGGGGCCCGATTACTGACCACGGGGGCGGGGGGGTA